>NZ_JBGDTY010000019.1:0-103674 GCF_046552515.1 Salmonella sp. SAL00653 | reverse complement strand
GGCGTTTGAACTCAGTCATCATTACGTTCTCCGGATTTAAGTCTGGAACGTGTCAACGCTATTCAGGACGGGTCATAGAAAACAAAAAAAGCGCCCTGCGGCGCTTTTTTTCTGGCGGTAACTTATTTGCTGCCAGGGATGCTGAAGCGCTTGTTGAAGCGCTCAACACGACCACCGGTATCAACAACACGCTGCTTACCAGTGAAGAACGGGTGGCATTTGCCGCACACGTCCAGGTTCAGGTCGTGACCCACGGTAGAGTGGGTTTTGATAACATTACCGCAAGAACAGGTTGCAGTAATTTCTACGTAATTCGGGTGAATACCTTTTTTCATGGGGAACCTCAGTGTAAGGCCGCGTCGCTCTTCCAGCCCTAACGCCAGACACCACGCGAAGTTAATAGTAAAGGGTTTGATGCTCACAACACGCACCAAAGGCGGCGAATCATACAGAATTTGACCACCGTATGCAAACTGATCCGCGCTCCCTTATCGTAATGTGTATACTACCCGACGAAATTTCAAGTCAGGAAGATGCTATGTCCGTCGCGCACGTTGCCTTGCCCGTTCCGCTTCCCCGAACCTTTGATTACCTGCTGCCGGAAGGCGGGGTCGCCAAAGCCGGGTGCCGCGTGCGCGTGCCATTCGGCAAGCAGCAAGAGCGCGTGGGCATTGTCGTCTCGGTTAGCGACCACAGCGAATTGCCGCTCGATGAATTAAAATCGGTCATTGAAATCCTGGATAACGAGCCAATCGTTTCTCCCTCCATCTGGCGCTTACTCCTCTGGGCGGCGGATTACTACCACCATCCCCTCGGCGACGTTCTGTTTCACGCTCTGCCGGTTTTATTGCGTCAGGGAAAACCAGCCAGCAACGCGCCCCTATGGTATTGGTTCGCCACCGAAGAGGGGCAAGCCGTCGATATCAACAGCCTGAAACGCTCCGCCAAACAACAACAGGCGCTGGCGGCGCTACGGCAAGGAAAGATCTGGCGCTATCAGGTAGCCGAGCTTGATTTTACTGACGCCACGCTGCAAACGCTGCGGCGTAAGGGACTTTGTGAGCTTGCCAGTGAAACGCCCGCGTTTACCGACTGGCGGGAGCGTTATGCCGTCGCAGGAGAGCGCCTGCGGCTGAATACCGAACAGGCGACAGCAGTCGGCGCGATTCACAGCGCGTCGGACGGTTTCTCCGCCTGGTTGCTGGCAGGCGTAACCGGTTCCGGCAAGACCGAAGTGTATCTGAGCGTGCTGGAAAACGTCCTCGCCCAGGGCAAACAGGCGCTGGTGATGGTGCCGGAAATCGGCCTGACGCCGCAAACGATCGCCCGTTTTCGCGAACGTTTTAACGCGCCGGTGGAAGTGCTGCATTCCGGGCTAAACGACAGCGAGCGTCTTTCGGCATGGCTGAAAGCGAAAAACGGCGAAGCGGCGATTGTCATCGGCACGCGCTCCTCGCTGTTTACGCCGTTTAAAAATCTTGGCGTGATTGTCATCGACGAAGAGCACGACAGCTCTTATAAACAGCAGGAAGGGTGGCGCTACCACGCCCGCGATTTGGCAGTGTATCGCGCCCATAGCGAGCAGATCCCGATTATTCTCGGCTCCGCCACCCCAGCCCTGGAAACGCTATGTAACGTGCGGCAGAAAAAATACCGGATGCTGCGTCTGACGCGGCGCGCAGGCAACGCCCGCCCAGCTCTGCAGCATGCGCTGGATTTAAAAGGCCAGCGTCTTCAGGCGGGACTGGCGCCCGCCCTTATCGCCCGTATGCGCCAACATCTCCAGGCCGACAATCAGGTAATTTTATTTCTTAACCGCCGGGGATTCGCGCCCGCGCTGCTTTGCCACGACTGCGGCTGGATTGCAGAGTGCCCGCGTTGCGATCACTACTACACGCTGCACCAGGCGCAGCATCATTTACGCTGTCATCACTGCGACAGCCAGCGTCCGGTACCGCGTCAGTGCCCCTCCTGCGGCTCCACACATATGTTACCGGTTGGGTTAGGGACGGAACAGCTGGAGCAGGTGCTGGCGCCCTTCTTCCCCGGCGTGCCGATCTCACGAATCGACCGTGATACCACCAGTCGTAAAGGCGCGCTGGAGCAGCATCTGGCGGAAGTTCACCGCGGCGGAGCACGCATCCTGATAGGCACACAAATGCTGGCGAAAGGCCATCACTTTCCGGATGTCACGCTGGTGGCGTTGCTGGATGTCGATGGCGCGCTTTTTTCCGCAGATTTTCGTTCGGCGGAACGCTTCGCCCAGCTCTACACTCAGGTTTCCGGCCGCGCCGGGCGCGCGGGCAAACAGGGCGAAGTGGTGCTCCAAACGCACCATCCTGAGCATCCCCTGCTGCAAACGTTACTGTATAAAGGCTATGATGCGTTTGCGGAGCAGGCGCTGGCGGAACGGCAAACGCTCCAGCTTCCGCCGTGGACCAGCCACGTCATTATTCGCGCAGAGGATCATAACAATCAGCAGGCGCCCGTCTTTCTCCAGCAGTTGCGTAATCTGATTCAGGCCAGCCCGCTATCAGACGATAAGCTGTGGATCTTAGGTCCGGTTCCGGCCCTCGCGCCAAAACGCGGCGGCCGCTATCGCTGGCAAATTTTACTTCAGCATCCTTCACGGATTCGCCTGCAACACATCATCAGCGGCACGCTGGCGTTGATCAATACGCTCCCGGAAGCGCGGAAAGTTAAATGGGTTCTGGACGTCGATCCGATTGAAGGATAGTCCTCACGATGCGAGGCGGATCGTAAAATTAAAGATCCATCACACTTTTTATGAAAATTCTGTAACCGCTTCCACGCACTATCTGATAAAAATGTTTTCGATGAGTGTTACCAAGGATAGATCTGCGCCAGCAGTTCCCAGGCGAGGAGAAAGAGTGAAATCGAACAAGCAGGTTACTGCCGCTACGATGAAGGATGTTGCGTTGAAGGCGAAAGTCTCTACGGCAACCGTATCCCGCGCGTTAATGAACCCCGATAAAGTCTCCCAGTCGACCCGTAGCCGGGTTGAACAGGCCGCGCTTGAAGTGGGTTATTTCCCGCAGTCGATGGGGCGAAATGTAAAACGCAATGAATCCCGTACGATTCTGGTGATTGTCCCGGATATTTGCGATCCCTTCTTCAGTGAAATTATCCGCGGTATCGAAGTGACCGCGGCAGAACAGGGGTATCTGGTGCTGATTGGCGATTGCGCCCATCAAAACCAGAAAGAAAAAACCTTTCTTAATCTCATCATCACCAAACAGATCGACGGCATGGTACTTCTCAGTTCCCGACTGCCCTTTGACGCCAGCGTTGAGGAGCAGCGCAATTTGCCTCCGATGGTGATGTCGAATGAGTTCGCGCCGGAGCTTGAACTGCCGACGGTACATATCGATAACCTGACCGCCGCGTTCAATGCCATGAACTACCTGTTGGATTTGGGCCACAAGCGGATTGGTTGTATTGCGGGGCCGGAAGATATGCCGCTCTGTCACTATCGCTTACAAGGTTACGTACAGGCATTAAGACGCAGTGGCATTGTGGTCGATCCGCATTACATCGCCCGTGGCGACTTTACCTTTGAAGCCGGGGCAAACGCATTAAAGCAGTTGCTTGAGCAACCGTTGCCGCCTACCGCCGTCTTTTGTCATAGCGACGTAATGGCGCTGGGCGCCCTCTCCTGGGCCAAGCGCCAGGGTCTGAAAGTGCCTGACGATCTGTCGATTATCGGCTTTGACAATATCGCGCTGGCCGAGTTTTGCGACCCTCCGTTGACAACCGTGGCGCAGCCGCGTTTTGACATTGGTCGCGAGGCGATGCTGCTGTTGCTCGATCAGATGCAGGGGCAAAATGTGAGCAGCGGCTCGCGTTTAATGGATTGCGAGCTGATTATTCGCGGTTCTACGCGCGCTTTACCCTAAAGTAAATAGCTTTAAGACTCACCTGTCTGGTCAAAGGCCCGCCGCTTCAGTAACATGACGGGCTGACGAACGAATAAATACAGCGAAACGATAGTGGCACAACGAGATTATGTACGTCGCGGCCAACCGGCTCCTTCGCGGCGCAAAAAGAGCACCTCACGGAACTCACGGAAGAAGCAAAGCAACATGCCTGCCGTCTCGCCGGCAATGGTCGCGATTGCGGCAGCCATCCTTGTGACCTTTATCGGCGGTCTGTACTTCATTACTCACCATAAGAAAGAAGAGTCCGAAACGCTACAAAACCAGAAAGTCACCGGCAATGGGCTTCCGCCAAAACCGGAAGAGCGCTGGCGTTACATCAAAGAGCTGGAAAGTCGCCAGCCGGGCGTGCGTACGCCAACGGAACCGTCCGCCGGCGGCGAAGTCATGAATCCGAATCAGCTCACCAGCGAGCAGCGTCAACTCCTGGAACAGATGCAGGCGGATATGCGTCAGCAGCCGACGCAACTTAACGAAGTGCCGTGGAACGAGCAGACGCCAGAACAACGCCAGCAAACGCTACAGCGCCAGCGTCAGGCGCAGCAGCAGCAGCAGCAGCAGCAGCAGCAGCAGCAGCAGCAGTGGACTCAAACGCAGCCTGTTCAGCAACCACGCACGCAGCCGCGGGTAAACGAACAGCCGCAAACGCGCACGGTACAATCCGCCCCAGCGCAACCTGCGCGCCAAAGTCAGCCGCCGAAGCAGACGGCCTCGCAGCAACCTTATCAGGATTTGCTGCAAACGCCGGCGCATACCAGCGCGGCAGCGCCGAAAGCCGCGCCAATTACGCGCGCGCCTGAAGCGCCGAAGGCGACAGCAGAGAAAAAAGATGAACGTCGCTGGATGGTGCAATGCGGTTCATTCAAAGGCGCCGAGCAGGCAGAAAGCGTCCGCGCTCAGCTGGCGTTTGAAGGCTTTGACTCCAAAATTACCACCAATAACGGCTGGAATCGCGTGGTTATCGGGCCGGTTAAGGGTAAAGAAAATGCCGACAGCACCATTAACCGTCTGAAGATGGCGGGCCATACAAACTGCATTCGACTCGCCACCGGGGGTTGAAACCCTCAAAATCTCCCCCATCTATACTTGCATTATGCCCCGTACGCCGTACGGGGCCGCAATTCAGCATTAGTAACCAAGGGGTCTGCTCGTGACAACAATAGTAAGCGTACGCCGTAACGGCCACGTGGTAATCGCCGGTGATGGTCAGGCCACACTGGGTAACACAGTAATGAAAGGCAACGTGAAGAAAGTCCGCCGCCTCTACAACGACAAGGTCATTGCGGGCTTTGCGGGCGGTACTGCTGATGCATTCACGCTGTTCGAGCTGTTTGAACGTAAACTGGAAATGCATCAGGGGCACCTGGTCAAAGCCGCCGTTGAACTGGCGAAAGACTGGCGTACCGACCGTATGCTACGCAAACTGGAAGCGTTGCTGGCCGTCGCGGATGAAACCGCTTCGCTCATCATCACGGGTAACGGCGATGTCGTGCAACCTGAAAACGATTTAATTGCTATCGGCTCTGGCGGTCCTTATGCCCAGGCTGCCGCTCGCGCTCTGTTGGAAAATACCGAGCTCGGCGCGCGCGAAATTGCTGAAAAGGCGTTGGATATTGCAGGCGATATCTGCATTTACACCAACCATTTCCACACCATTGAAGAATTGACCGCCAAAGCGTAAGGACCCCTCATGTCTGAAATGACCCCACGCGAAATTGTCAGCGAACTGAACAAACACATTATCGGCCAGGATAACGCAAAGCGTTCCGTGGCGATTGCATTGCGTAACCGCTGGCGTCGTATGCAGCTTGATGAAGAGCTGCGCCACGAAGTAACGCCGAAAAATATTCTGATGATTGGCCCGACCGGCGTCGGTAAAACCGAAATCGCCCGTCGTCTGGCAAAACTCGCCAACGCACCGTTCATTAAAGTCGAAGCCACCAAATTCACCGAAGTGGGCTACGTCGGGAAAGAAGTGGACTCTATCATCCGCGATCTGACCGATGCCGCTGTGAAAATGGTTCGCGTACAGGCTATCGAGAAAAACCGCTATCGTGCGGAAGAGTTGGCGGAAGAACGTATTCTCGACGTGCTGATCCCACCCGCAAAAAATAACTGGGGCCAGGCCGAACAGCAGCAGGAGCCTTCTGCCGCCCGTCAAACGTTCCGCAAAAAACTGCGCGAAGGCCAGCTCGACGATAAAGAGATCGAGATTAACCTCGCCGCCGCGCCGATGGGCGTAGAGATTATGGCGCCTCCGGGCATGGAAGAGATGACCAGCCAGTTGCAGTCTATGTTCCAGAACCTGGGCGGTCAGAAACAGAAACCGCGTAAGCTGAAAATTAAAGACGCGATGAAACTGTTGGTTGAAGAAGAGGCTGCTAAGCTGGTCAACCCGGAAGAGCTGAAACAGGACGCTATCGACGCGGTTGAACAGCACGGCATCGTGTTTATCGATGAAATTGACAAAATTTGTAAGCGTGGCGAAACCTCCGGCCCGGATGTTTCACGCGAAGGCGTACAGCGCGACTTACTGCCGCTGGTAGAAGGCTGCACGGTTTCGACCAAACACGGGATGGTCAAAACGGATCATATTCTGTTTATCGCCTCTGGCGCGTTCCAGGTGGCGAAGCCGTCTGATCTGATCCCGGAACTGCAGGGCCGTCTGCCGATTCGCGTTGAACTTCAGGCGCTGACCACCAGCGATTTCGAACGCATTTTGACCGAGCCAAACGCGTCCGTCACCGTGCAGTATAAAGCGCTGATGGCAACTGAAGGCGTCAATATCGAGTTCACCGATTCCGGTATTAAACGTATTGCCGAAGCCGCCTGGCAGGTTAACGAAACCACCGAAAACATCGGCGCGCGCCGTCTGCATACCGTACTGGAGCGTCTGATGGAAGAAATTTCCTATAACGCCAGCGATCTGCATGGCCAAAACATCACAATTGATGCGGAATATGTGAGCAAACATCTGGATGCGCTGGTCGCAGATGAAGATCTAAGCCGTTTTATCTTATAATCGCGTCCAATGCATTTTCATCACTGTTGATGGGGCTGAAAAGCCCCATTTTTATTGGCGCTAAATATGACTGAACAACAACAAATTAGCCGCACCCAGGCCTGGCTGGAAAGCTTACGACCCAAAACCTTACCCCTCGCCTTCGCGGCGATTATCGTCGGTACGGCCCTGGCATGGTGGCAAGGCTATTTCGATCCTCTGGTCGCACTGCTGGCCCTTATCACCGCCGGGCTGTTGCAAATTTTATCCAACCTCGCCAACGATTATGGCGACGCTGTCAAAGGCAGCGATAAACCGGATCGCATCGGGCCGCTGCGGGGGATGCAAAAAGGCGTCATCACCCGACAGGAGATGAAGCGGGCGTTAATCATTACCGTCGTGCTGATCTGTATCTCCGGACTGGCGCTGGTGGCGGTCGCGTGCCATACGTTAACCGATTTTGTCGGCTTCCTGATTTTGGGCGGGCTGTCGATTATCGCCGCCATCACCTACACCGTGGGTAATCGGCCCTACGGCTATATCGGGCTGGGTGATATCTCTGTCCTGGTATTCTTTGGCTGGCTAAGTGTCATGGGGAACTGGTATCTCCAGGCGCATACGCTGATTCCGGCGCTGATTCTCCCGGCCACCGCCTGCGGTTTACTGGCGACGGCGGTGCTGAATATTAATAACCTGCGCGATATTAATAGCGACAGAGAGAACGGCAAAAACACCCTTGTAGTACGACTGGGCGATGTCAACGCGCGTCGTTATCACGCCTGCCTGTTGCTAGGCGCGCTGCTCTGTCTGGCGCTGTTTAATCTGCTCTCGCTACACAGTCCGTGGGGATGGTTGTTTATTCTGGCCGCGCCCTTGCTCATTAAACAAGCGCGCTACGTAATGCGCGAAAGGGAGCCTGCGGCAATGCGCCCGATGCTTGAACGTACCGTTAAAGGCGCGTTGTTAACCAACCTGTTATTTGTGATTGGGATACTCTTAAGTCAGTGGGCCGTTTAACTGACAAATATCAATTAACAATTGATGATTTTGCCAACAGTATACTTAGCGCGATATACTAAAAATTCTCGCAGCAACTGAACGTTAAGCCTATGAAATACGATACTTCCGAGCTTTGTGACATCTATCAGGAAGATGTCAACGTCGTGGAACCGCTGTTCTCTAATTTTGGAGGGCGGTCGTCGTTTGGCGGACAAATCATCACGGTAAAATGTTTCGAGGACAACGGGTTGCTGTACGATCTGCTCGAACAAAATGGCCGTGGTCGGGTTCTGCTGGTCGATGGCGGCGGTTCTGTCCGTCGTGCATTAGTCGATGCGGAGCTGGCGCGTCTGGCCACGCAAAATGAATGGGAAGGGCTGGTTATCTATGGCGCGGTGCGTCAGGTGGACGATCTGGAAGAGCTGGATATCGGCATTCAGGCGATCGCCGCCATTCCGGTTGGCGCCGCAGGTGAAGGCATTGGGGAAAGCGATGTGCGCGTCAATTTCGGCGGCGTGACATTCTTCTCCGGCGATCATCTCTATGCCGACAACACCGGGATTATCCTTTCCGAAGACCCGCTTGATATCGAGTGATCAAAAAAGGCGCCGTAAGGCGCCTTTTTTATGCGTTGTCGCTGATTGCCGGATGGCAGCTTACGCCTTATCCGGCCCACCGGTATCCGCATTCTAAATCCTCTATAGATTTCGCGTCAGGGCAAGGCGGCAAGTAAGTGAATCCCCAGGAGCATAGGCCACTATGTGACTGGGGTGAACGCACGCAGCCAACGCCGCCATAACGTGAAATATGACGAGGATTAGACTTCTTCCATACGACCAAGCAGCGCCTGCAAACGCTCCTGCCAGCCGCTCTGCTGTTCCTTCAGAGAATTATTTTCACGCTCGAGTTCTTCACGCTGATGCTGTGCAGACTGCACTTCCTGCGTCAGGCTGTTGTTCTTTTCTTTCAGCTCTTCAATTTCCATCTGTAACAGGGTGATGGTGTCAATCGCCTGCTGTACTTTTGCTTCCAGTTTCTCAAACACTTCTAAAGACATGATCTTACCTCTCCTGAATTGCAAGGCGACGCTTCACGTAAACGCGCACAATATATAGTGTCGATTGTATGAAGCCCCGCTCTCGCTGTCCAGCGACATACCGCGTAGATCGCGGTTTGCAGCAATTTTCATCCATCTCCTGGTAACATTCATTCAATAACTTAAAAGTGTTAACATATTAGTTAATGAAATGATTCAATTCACTCTCTTCTGCTGTCTCAAAATGCGCTTCATGGCGAGATAACGCTCATTTTATTGACGCAGTACACACATTTTGATTTCGATATTTCTCGTTTTTGCTTGTTAACGATAAATTAACAGTGTGCCTACAGGGCATCGTGGATGTCCATGACCTCCTCGCATACCAATAATCATTACATACTCTTCAGGATCCGATTATGAGTCAAACATCAACCTTAAAAGGCCAGTGCATTGCTGAATTCCTCGGTACCGGGTTGTTGATTTTTTTCGGTGTGGGTTGTGTCGCTGCGCTTAAAGTTGCCGGAGCTACTTTTGGACAGTGGGAAATCAGCGTCATCTGGGGTCTGGGGGTAGCGATGGCTATCTACCTGACGGCAGGTGTTTCTGGCGCACACCTGAACCCGGCAGTGACCATCGCACTCTGGCTATTTGCCTGTTTCGACAAACGTAAAGTTGTTCCTTTTATTATTTCTCAAGTTGCCGGCGCCTTTTGCGCAGCAGCGTTAGTTTACGGGCTTTATTACAATCTTTTTGTGGACTTCGAACAAACCCACCATATCGTCCGTGGCAGCGTTGAAAGTCTCGATCTCGCAGGCATTTTCTCAACTTACCCGAATCCTCATATCAATTTTGTGCAGGCCTTCGCGGTTGAAATGGTGATTACCGCTATTCTGATGGGGCTGATTCTGGCGCTGACCGACGACGGAAACGGCGTACCTCGCGGTCCGCTTGCGCCACTGCTCATTGGTTTACTGATCGCCGTTATCGGTGCCTCTATGGGGCCGTTGACCGGGTTTGCGATGAATCCGGCGCGTGACTTTGGCCCCAAAATGTTCGCCGGGCTTGCCGGCTGGGGTGAAATTGCGTTTACCGGCGGTAGAGACATTCCTTACTTCCTGGTGCCGCTGTTTGGCCCCATCGTCGGCGCCATTCTGGGCGCGTTTGCTTATCGCAAATTTATTGGCCGTCATTTGCCGTGCGATACCTGCGTCGTGGAAGAGAAGGACTCCACCGCGACCACACAACAAAATGCTTCGCTGTAATCTGATTACGGGACAAAATTATGACTGAAAAAAAATATATCGTTGCGCTCGATCAGGGTACCACCAGCTCCCGCGCGGTCGTTATGGATCATGACGCGAATATCGTCAGCGTATCACAGCGTGAATTTGAGCAAATTTATCCTAAGCCAGGCTGGGTAGAACACGACCCGATGGAAATTTGGGCGTCCCAAAGCTCAACGCTGGTAGAAGTGCTGGCCAAGGCCGATATCAGTTCCGATCAGATTGCCGCTATCGGTATCACCAACCAACGTGAAACCGCGATCGTCTGGGAACGTGAAACCGGCAAACCGATATACAACGCTATTGTCTGGCAGTGCCGTCGTACCGCCGATATTTGCGAACAGCTTAAACGCGACGGCCTGGAAGATTATATCCGCGACAATACCGGTCTGGTCGTCGACCCGTACTTCTCTGGCACTAAAGTGAAATGGATCCTTGACCATGTGGAAGGTTCGCGCGAACGCGCGAAGCGTGGCGAGCTGCTGTTCGGTACGGTGGATACCTGGCTTATCTGGAAGATGACGCAGGGCCGCGTCCACGTTACGGATTACACCAACGCCTCACGAACCATGCTGTTCAACATCCATGATTTGGACTGGGACGATAAAATGCTGGACGTGCTGGATATCCCACGCGCGATGCTGCCCCAGGTACGTAAGTCCTCCGAAGTCTACGGCCAGACCAATATTGGCGGTAAAGGCGGTACACGTATTCCTATCGCCGGGATTGCCGGGGATCAGCAGGCCGCGCTATTCGGCCAACTGTGCGTAAAGGAAGGAATGGCAAAGAACACCTACGGCACCGGCTGCTTTATGCTGATGAACACCGGCGAGAAAGCGGTAAAATCGGAAAACGGCCTGCTGACCACCATCGCCTGCGGCCCAAGCGGCGAAGTCAACTATGCGCTGGAAGGCGCGGTGTTTATGGCGGGAGCGTCCATTCAATGGCTGCGTGATGAAATGAAGCTCATCAGCGACGCGTTCGACTCCGAATATTTCGCCACGAAAGTGAAAGATACCAACGGTGTCTACGTGGTTCCGGCCTTCACCGGTCTGGGCGCGCCGTACTGGGACCCGTATGCCCGCGGCGCCATTTTTGGCCTGACCCGCGGCGTGAACTCTAATCACATTATCCGCGCGACGCTCGAATCCATCGCTTACCAGACCCGCGACGTACTGGAAGCGATGCAGGCCGACTCCGGTATCCGCCTGCACGCTCTGCGTGTGGACGGCGGCGCAGTGGCCAACAACTTCCTGATGCAGTTCCAGTCAGATATTCTCGGCACGCGGGTGGAACGCCCGGAAGTGCGCGAAGTGACCGCGCTGGGCGCCGCCTATCTGGCTGGCCTGGCCGTCGGTTACTGGCAGAACCTGGACGAGCTGCAGGAAAAAGCCGTCATTGAGCGAGAATTCCGCCCCGGCATTGAAACCACCGAGCGTAACTACCGTTACAGCGGCTGGAAGAAAGCGGTTAAACGCGCAATGGCGTGGGAAGAGCACGACAAGTAAGGTCGCCATCCGGCAAAATCTTTGTGCGGAGGCAACTCCGCACACACATCAATTATTCCCTCCTTCCCCTGTGCTACACTGCGCGCCACTCCTTTTTGCTACGAGTTTGTTATGAGACGAGAACTTGCCATCGAATTTTCCCGTGTGACCGAAGCGGCGGCGCTGGCTGGCTACAAATGGCTGGGACGCGGCGATAAAAATACCGCAGACGGCGCGGCGGTCAACGCCATGCGTATCGTGCTCAACCAGGTCAACATTGACGGCACCATCGTGATTGGCGAAGGCGAAATCGACGAAGCCCCGATGCTCTATATCGGCGAAAAAGTCGGTACCGGCCACGGCGATGCGGTAGATATCGCCGTCGATCCGATTGAGGGCACGCGCATGACGGCGATGGGTCAGGCGAACGCGCTGGCGGTGCTGGCGGTCGGCGATAAAGGCTGCTTCCTGAATGCGCCCGATATGTATATGGAAAAACTGATTGTCGGTCCGGGCGCCAAAGGGGCGATCGATCTCAATCTGCCGCTGGCGGATAACCTGCGCAACATCGCGGATGCGCTGGGTAAACCGCTTGGCGATCTGACCGTGACCATTCTGGCAAAACCGCGTCATGACGAGGTCATCGCAGAGATGGCCAAACTGGGCGTACGCGTGTTTGCCATTCCTGACGGCGACGTCGCGGCCTCAATTCTGACCTGTATGCCGGATAGCGAAGTCGACGTGCTGTACGGGATTGGCGGCGCACCAGAAGGCGTGGTATCCGCAGCGGTGATCCGCGCGCTGGACGGCGATATGCAGGGGCGTCTGCTGGCGCGCCATGACGTGAAAGGCGACAGCGAAGAAAACCGCCGCATTGGCGAACAGGAACTGGCGCACTGCAAAGCAATGGGCATTGAAGCGGGCAAGGCGTTATGCCTGGGCGACATGGCGCGTAGCGATAACGTTATTTTCTCCGCGACCGGCATCACGAAAGGCGATCTGCTGGAAGGAATTAGCCGGAAAGGCCATATTGCCACGACGGAAACGCTGCTGATCCGCGGCAAATCACGCACCATCCGCCGCATTCAGTCGATCCACTATCTTGATCGTAAAGATCCGGATGTACAGGCGCATATCCTCTAGCGCATTTGTTAGTTAGAGCCTTCCAGCCTCGCGGGGCTGGAAATCTTTCTCCTGACGAACGAAGATAAGGTTAGCGATTCAGAACAGGAGAAAACCATGGCCGATTGGGTAACAGGTAAAGTCACTAAGGTGCAAAACTGGACTGACGCACTGTTCAGCCTGACCGTTCACGCCCCCATTAATCCTTTTACTGCAGGCCAATTTACCAAACTCGGACTGGAGATCGATGGCGAGCGCGTTCAGCGCGCGTATTCCTATGTCAATGCGCCTGACAATCCGAATTTAGAGTTTTATCTGGTGACGGTGCCGCAAGGAAAGCTCAGCCCGCGGCTGGCGGCGCTAAAACCTGGCGATGAGGTGCAAGTGGTCAGCGACGCGTCGGGTTTCTTTGTACTGGATGAAGTGCCTGACTGCGAGACGCTATGGATGCTGGCAACCGGAACCGCTATTGGCCCGTATTTGTCTATTCTGCAATATGGCCAGGATGTCGCGCGCTTTAAAAATCTGGTCTTGGTCCACGCCGCACGCTTCGCCGCCGATTTAAGCTATCTGCCGCTAATGCTGGAACTGCAACAGCGTTATGAAGGCAAGCTGCGCATCCAAACGGTGGTCAGCCGGGAGAGCGTGCCAGGCTCGCTTACCGGGCGCGTGCCTGCGCTCATTGAAAACGGCGAGCTGGAAAAAGCCGTTGGATTGCCGATGGATAAAGAGACCAGCCACGTCATGCTGTGCGGGAACCCGCAGATGGTGCGCGATACGCAGCAACTGCTGAAAGAGACCAGACAGATGACTAAACATCTGCGCCGCCGACCGGGGCAGATGACGGCTGAACATTACTGGTGATGTTTTACCGAATGGCGGCTGGGGCTTATCCGGCCTGCAAATCATCACCAATCTGTGGGCCCGGTAAGCGTCAGCGCCACCGGGCAAATTACGGTTTACCGCCCGTTACAGCTCTGCCTTAAACTTCACGTCCTGTGTCGCTTTCCCAAACTTATTTTCCCCCTGAACACCGACAAACGCGCCCAGATCGATAAGCATCATCACCAGGATCAGCGTCGGAATAAATCGCCCGACGACCCACTGCCACATCCCCGGCAGCATCACCCAGTTTCCGGCCAGCAGCATCCACGCCAGAATCATTAGCAACGCCCACGCGCCGGAACGTCCCCGGTCATGCAGACGTTTGACCATGACGGCAGCGGTCGGCCACAGCAGGCACACCAGGCAAAATGCCGCCGTTTGGATATCAAGCAGGTTTTTCCCCGCCAGCGAAAATAGCGCCAGCATCCCGGCAAACCAGAGGCCGATCCAAATCCAGAAATCACGGCGTCCGATACGCCCTTTAAATGAGAATAACCATTGCTGTATGGTCATGTAAGTTCCTTATATTTTGCCTTCCGCTACAGTTTACCCTTTTGACAAGCCCGACAGTTATCGTTTTAATCGTGAGCAGTCCTAACGAAAGGTAAGATTGATGAAGCCAGGATGTACTCTGTTTTTACTGTTGTTTTCTGCTCTCACCGCCAGCATAACGGCGCACGCGCAGCTCTCTTCATCGACCACGACAGCGCCCTATCTGCTGGCGGGCTCGCCAACCTTTGATCTTTCTATTAGCCAGTTTCGTGAGAACTTTAACCGCCAGAATCCCGATCTGCCGCTCAATGAATTTCGCGCCATTGAGAATAGCCGCGATAAGGCGAATCTGACCCGCGCCGCCAGTAAGATTAACGAAAATCTGTATGCCTCCACGGCGCTGGAGCGCGGTACGCTCAAAGTGAAAAGTATGCAGATTACCTGGCTGCCCATTCAGGGGCCGGAACAGAAAGCGGCGAAAGCGAAAGCGCTGGAATATATGGCCGCCATTATTCGCACTGTCGCCCCGTTGCTGACAAAAGAGCAAAGCCAGAAAAAACTGCAAAAGATGCTTATCGCCGGTAAAGGTAAACACTATTACGCCGAGACCGAAGGCGCGGTACGTTATGTTGTCGCAGATAACGGCGAAAAGGGGCTGACCTTCGCGGTTGAACCGATTAAGCTGGCGTTATCTGAAAATCTGGAAGGGGCGAATTGATGACAAAAAGCAAAGCCTTTCCGGGGATGAATCTCTATACTGTTTCACAGACCATGCTGCTCTGACGAGCGGCCATCTTCCTTAATTCGCTGACTAAGCGTGGAGAAATGAAATGCGACATCCTTTAGTGATGGGTAACTGGAAACTGAACGGCAGCCGCCACATGGTAAACGAACTGGTGGCTAACCTGCGTAAAGAACTGACGGGCGTAGCAGGCTGCGACGTGGCAATCGCTCCGCCGGAAATGTATATCGATCTGGCGAAACGCGCTGCTGCCGGCAGCCACATCATGCTGGGCGCGCAGAACGTTGATCTGAATCTGTCTGGCGCATTCACCGGTGAAACTTCGGCTGAAATGCTGAAGGATATCGGCGCGCAGTACATTATTATCGGCCACTCCGAGCGTCGTACTTATCACAAAGAATCTGACGAGCTGATCGCCAAAAAATTCGCCGTACTGAAAGAACAAGGTCTGACGCCGGTACTGTGCATCGGTGAAACCGAAGCGGAAAACGAAGCGGGCAAAACAGAAGAAGTGTGCGCACGCCAGATCGACGCGGTACTGAAAACGCAGGGCGCGGCAGCCTTTGAAGGCGCGGTTATCGCTTACGAACCCGTATGGGCGATCGGTACCGGTAAATCTGCAACTCCTGCGCAGGCTCAGGCAGTGCACAAATTCATCCGCGACCACATTGCTAAAGCTGACGCGAAAATCGCTGAACAGGTTATTATCCAGTACGGCGGTTCTGTTAATGCCTCCAACGCAGCCGAACTGTTCGCGCAACCGGACATCGACGGCGCACTGGTAGGCGGCGCTTCTCTGAAAGCTGATGCCTTCGCGGTGATCGTGAAAGCAGCAGAAGCTGCTAAACAGGCTTAATTGCCAATCAATATCTGATGGCGCTGCGCTTATCAGGCCTACCAGCCGAGTGCTTATGTAGGCCTGATAAGGTAAAGCCGCCATCCGGCATTTATGCTGTGGAGGGTAAGAAAGTAGTATCCCCGGCAACCTTAAACATCGCCCTCCAGCTCCGCGTATTCTCAACCAGCCGATCATCACGAAATAACGCACTACCAGAAACAACACGATCGATGCCCTGTGCAATCAGCGAAGGCAATTGATCCTGCGTTAACGACCCATCAATAACGATAATTTTACCTTCGCGTTTATCACCAAGTAGACAGAGAAGCTGCGCCACGCGCTCGTGCAAATCACTGGAGCGCATTTTACTGCCGTATCCAGGGTTCACTGCCAGTAGTTGAATAACCTCGACGTCGCTCAGAATGGGGATAATGACATCCAGTGGCGTTGCCGGGCATAAACTAATCCCCCGGATCACCGGCATTTCACCGCCAATAACGGGCACGGTCTGCTGACCAAGCCAGCTTAGCGTATGATGCAGATGAATATCGCCTTCTGCCTGAAGCGTGATGCAGTGTGCGCCCGCCTTCACGCAGGCTTGCGCCGCCGTCCATTGGTCCGCTACCATCAAATGAACATCTTTGATAAAAGTTTGCGGCAGTTGCCCAACTGCCCATGGCCCAACGGTAAACTGCGGGCAAAATTGACCATCCATCAAATCCAAATGCAACAGCGGCTGGTTTAGCGCTTCCAACTGTTGCAGATAGCGATGCAACGCAATCCACTGCCCTGCCAGAATACCCACACTAAGCGGATATGACGCTAACAATGCCACACATGCTTCGCGCGTTAATCCGGCAAACTGGCTGTTCATGAGCGCTCCTTAAGGCATCAAACCCATAAAAACTTTTTTTGTCCGCGGACCGGTCATCAACGGTTCAAGCTGCTCCACGCAAGTTTTGTAGTGTGGCGTTGTCTTGTGAAAAGCGACGGCCTGTTCATCAACGTAGGCTTCATAAATATAAAATCGCGTAGGCACCTGCGGATCCTGCAGAACATCAAAACGCAAGTTACCCGGCTCTTTAATTGAGCCCAGATGATTCTGCCGAAAAACATCGATAAATTGTTCAACCTTGTCATCATGAACGTTAATTTCAACCAGCGTAACGTGCATCATTACCCCCCTGATTATTCCAAATAAAATAACAGTCATCCCCATCTCCTCACATCGGTAAAAGATGGGGAAGCGATCTCATTTAACTTTTCTCACTCAAAAACAGCTCATAAGCACGCTCTGCTGTTTCGTTATGATGAACGACAGCATGTACCGCTTTAATCATGGCTACCGGATCTTCTGACTGGAATATATTACGCCCCATATCTACGCCAGAAGCCCCCTGGTCAATCGCCTGATAGCACATTTCCAATGCTTCACGTTCAGGCAGTTTTTTACCGCCGGCGATGACAATCGGCACCGGACAACCTGCCGCAATACGCTCAAAACCTTTATCGACATAATACGTTTTGATAATTTGCGCCCCCATTTCCGCAGCGATACGCGTTGCCAGTGAAAAATAACGCTGGTCGCGAGCCATATCTTTACCCACCCCGGTCACTGCCATTATTGGCATCCCGACGCGTAACCCGGCATCAATCAGTTGAATAATATTTTTAATCGACTGATGTTCATGCTCACTACCAATATAAACCTGTGCGGCAGCAGCACAGCTATTCAACCGCACAGCGTCATCCATCGCCACCGCAACCGCCTCATTGCTTAATTCAGTGAGAATAGAATTCGCCCCGGATGCGCGTAAAACGACTGGTTTATTGATTGCCGGAGGTACCACACTGCGTAATATGCCGCGAGTACACATTAAGACATCAGCATATTCAAAGAGCGGCGCAATATTGATATCAATACGCTCAAGTCCGGTTGTCGGCCCCTGGAAATATCCATGGTCAAAGGCCAGCATGACCGTTTTTCTGGTTTTGGGGTTAAAAATCCTCGCCAGTCTGGACTGCATTCCCCAATCCAGCGCGCCACAGCCTTTTAATGCGAACAAAGTGTTAGTTTGTGGTTTATCGGTGTGAAAATCTTTGCCATCTTTAATATCATCTAAATCAGCCATTCTTTACTCCGTCGATACATAACAGTTATCAGAAATCATATTTGTCGATATTGTCTTTGTTGAAAATGACACGCTCCGGCAATAACACAATGCCGTTACCTTTTGCCTCATAGTGATATCCCTGCTCACTATTAGGTGAAACGGTGACTTTGCCGATGCCGGGAATATCCAGTGAATCACCGACATTCATTGGCATATTTTTCAGCAACTCATTGGCGACATATACGGAAATTTTTCCCTGTTGGACGACATCCCACAGGCCAAATTCTTTAACAGTGCCGCGCTGAACATAAGGGCGCATCACATTCGGCGTACTAAAACCAACAATCGCGAGATTATTACGTTTAAGGTTCTCCGCCGCCTGTGCCGCAGCAGGTAAAGCGTTGGCGTCAGGCGCGATGATGGCATCCAGATCGGGATACGCTTTGATGATACCTTCCGCCGTCTGGAGCGATTTCGTGGCATCGTTATAGCCAAACTGGGTAGTGACTATCTCCCACCCCGGATGTTCCTTGCTAATTTTGGCTTTAGCTTCTTTCACCCACTGGTTCTGGTCGGTCACCGTTGGGCTGGAATAGAAGAAAGCGACTTTCGCTTTCTCTTTGTCCACCTGATGAGCGGCCATCTCTACCAGCATGCTGCCGAGCTGTTTTGGCGTCCCTTGATTGATATAGTAAGAACGGCACTCCGGCTTGGTATCGGAATCCCAGGTTAATATTTTCACGCCTCTTTGCATTGCCCGCTTCAACGCCGGGCACAGGCCATCAGGCGAAACGGCAGAAACGATAATGGCGTCATACCCCTGATTGACAAAGTTATTCACCAGTTGAACCTGGCCTGAGACGCTGGGCTCTGTAGGGCCATCGTAAGTTACGTCAATGCCCAGCGCTTTTCCCGCTTCCTGCGCGCCATTGCCGCCGCTGGTAAAAAAGCCCACGCCAACCAGTTTGGGAATAAAAGCAATCCGCTCTGCCGCCTGCACGGTCATTGCCGCAGATGCCAGACCAAACGCAGTGAGTAAGGCGATCATTTTAATGCTGTGTCTTGCCATTTTTTTCTCCATAAATTTCAAAAGGAAATCATGCCTGATGCGCATTGCGTCGGCGTGAGTACCATTCAAGGATTTGGTGACGATGCAAACTGACGGAACGACCAACGACAACAACAATGAGAAGCGCACCGGACAATGCGCTGGAAATTTGATTCGGCACTCCGGCCATCTGTAGCCCCTGCTGTAAAAATCCCACCAGCAGCGCCGCCAACGCGGACCCCATAATCGACCCGGAGCCGCCATAAATATTGGCGCCTCCCAGCACAACCGCCGTAATGGCCGGCATCAGGAAAGAGGCGCCCAGATCCGAACGTGCGGAGCCAAAGTAAGAAACCAGTAATACGGCGGCGATCGCGGAGGCGCATCCGGTCATGGCATACACGGTATACAACGTGCGATTCACCGGGATCGCGCTGTACTGCGCGACACGGGCGCTCTGGCCAATCAGAAAAACGTTGCGTCCCATATGCGTACGATGCATGAGCAGCCAGAAAAACAGACAGCACACAAGAAAAAAAATAAGCGGCATGGGAATACCAAGAAATGAAATATTGGCAAAGTCAGTGAACGCTGTGGGAAATCCACCAATACCTTCATAACCCGTGGCGCCAGCCATACCAGATAACAATAATGCGCTACCACCAAATAAATACATGGTTCCCAGGGTAATCACCAACGGGTTTACGCCGGTATAAATAATAAGTCCGGCATTTATCAGCCCACATATTGCGCCGAGTAGTAGGGTAATAATAATCGCTAAAGGTAGCGGCATACCGAGCTGAAACAGCACACCCAGGGTAATCGCGCATAGCCCGATTGTAGAACCAAATGAAATATCCATACCACCGCTGACAATAACCATTGTTAGCGGCAAAGCGACAATACCGATACAAATAAAATCGCTAGTGCTAAAAAGTAAGACATTAATATCTAATAAACGTGGGTTAATCAGACCGAAAGCCAGAATTTCAAAGATCAATAAGGCTGCCAGCGCAATTTCCCAGCTATAGCGTCGCCATGGATTCATCATGCCACCTCTTTGTTTTTATTCTGTTGTGCGTGCGTTTTTGCTTCCGCCTGAAGTGGAGTGGGTGGTGATATAAAACGGGCATATTTCTGGCGGCGCAGATTGCGTTGTAATGCGCAACGCAGCCGCCCATCGAATACCAGTACGCCCAACAATACCAGGCCGGCAATAAAATCGTTCCACCAGGCGGGGATACGCAGCAGCACTAACACACTATCGATTTGCGTAAGAAAATAAGCGCCGAGAATAGCGCCGATGACCGTGCCTGACCCGCCTAACAGGCTAATTCCCCCCAATACGCAGGCCGCGATGGCTTTCATTTCCAGCCCCGTGCCGGTTTGATTGGGAATGAAGCCAATCTGCGAGGCAAACACGATTCCAGCCAATGCCGCCATACCGCCATTAAGTGAAAATGCCATGATGCGTACCATCTCGGTACGGACACCCAATTGCCGGGCGCCCTGCAGGTTATCGCCGGTGGCGTAAAAATTGCGGCCAAAGGCGGTTTTCGCCAGGAGCCAGGCCATAAGCAGCGCTAACACCAGGGTAAACCAGCCGATTGCGGAAATTCCCAGAAACACCGGAGCAGAGAGTTGCTTTAAGCCTGCGGGTAATCCTTCAATCCATTTCCCCCCTGTCCATAGCAGCATGATCCCACGATACAAGCCCAGCGTTCCCAGCGTGGCGACAATGGCGGGTATCTTCAACCAGGCAACCAGTACGCCATTAAAAAATCCGGCGACAATTCCTAATATTAGTGTGGCCAGGCAGGCGACCGGCAGGCTATAGCCGGCGTTTAACATCACTCCCAGCAATACCGCGCACATTCCTGTCGTCGAGCCCACCGATACATCAATATTGCGGGTGAGCATTACCATCGTCGCGCCAATCGCCAACAGCATCAAAATTTGCGCGCTACTGAAAACCATTGTCAGCGTTTGCACGCTCAAATACTGGCTATCCAGCGCGCCAGGAAACACGAATAAACAGACTATTGCCAGCAGTGCCGTCGCTTCCCGGTTATTTTGGATGAATTTCAACATGTTGCCTCCGACGCACCATGTTCGCCAAACGCAACGTGCATGATGGTATCAACGTTAATTTCCTCGCCGCATAACGCAGGCCCCCCCAGTTCCCCCTGGTGCATGACATATACGCGATCGGCCATCTGCTCTATCTCTTCCAGATCGGAGGAAATAAACAGCACCGCGACATTTTGTTGCGCGATACTGCGCAACAGCTGATAAATATCGCTGCGGGCGGAGACATCGACACCGCGGGTCGGTTCATCGACAATCAGTAATTGCGGAGAGGCCTCCAGGCATTTGGCAATCAATACTTTTTGCTGGTTACCGCCGGATAAAGTACGCGCCGCCTGTTCGGCATTATTGAGTTTGATATTTAACGCGCGGTGGTAACGTTCAAGGGTGGCGTTATCCCGCTGGGGCTTTATCCAAAATCCTTTTTGGTTGTGGGTCAGCGAACAGACATTCCATGCCAGGGAAGCGTCAAGATACAGCCCGGATGACTGCCGATCTTCCGGCAAATAGACCAGGCCGAGCTGCAACCGCTGTTGGGTCGTCAGGGCGTTAATTTCTTCACCATTGAACAGCATCCGCCCCGCATTGACCGGTCTAATACCGTACAGCGTTTCAGCCAATTCTGTGCGTCCCGCGCCGACCAACCCGGCCAGACCAAGGATTTCGCCTGCCCGCACCTCAAGGTTGATATTCATAAAACCTTCGCCCGTCAGTGACTCCAGCGCTAATACCGTCGCGCCGCGTTCGTTCTGCGGGCGGCTGCCAGGCAATTCCAGCCACAACTTTTGACTCGCGGAAAGACTGACGCCCTGCGTTGCCGGGGTGATAGCTTGAATAATCTCGTCGGTAGAAGGTCATGCGTTTTTCCGAATAATGCGATTTTACCGTCACGCATCACGCTAACGCAGTGAGCTAACTGTCTAATTTCTGGCAGCTTATGAGAAATAAATACAATTCCGACACCCTTTTTCAGCAACTCTTGCAGACGCGTAAATAACCGGTCAGTTTCGGCTGGCGTTAACGACGCCGTGGGCTCATCAAGAATTAAGATTCGCGAGTCGCGCATCAAGCCGCGCATAATTTCAACGATCTGGCGGTCTGCAACATCAAGCGTACCCGCAGCGCTCGCCGGATCGAGTTGGCATCCCATCGCCTTTAATAGCTGCTGCATTTTTTCCGTGGAGGCCTGACGTCCCTGCAAGCCAAACAAGATATTTTCCCGCACAGATAAACTCGGAAATAACAGAGGCTCCTGGGGAACCAGGTAAATGCCATACTGGTGCGCCTTCAGAGGCGTTAAATGACTGCAACGCACACCAGCAATATCGATAGTCCCTCCATCTGGCGGGACTATACCGGCAATAATCTTCATTAATGTTGATTTACCCGCACCATTGCCGCCAAGCAATGCGTGCACCTCTCCCGCATGCAGAGTAAAGTCAATTCCCTTTAGTACTTCGACGCCGGAATAACTTTTATAAATGTTCTGCACACAAATCAGAGGGGATGCAGTATTGTGACTGATTTGCATGTTGCCTCCGCTCCCTCAATGTTGACTGACGGGACTGAACAAATGTTTTTTGAAAAAGAAATTGTTCAAAACGGTAGTAGTTATTTGGTCAAAAAACTCTCATCCAGATCACGTTTTCTGAATAAATGAATTTTTAGATGATAAATATTCAGATTTGACGCGTTTTTGTGGCGTTAATCACGGTTATTTCGGAGTGATAACTGAACAATTGTGTTAATGATTTAGAAATGTTCAAAGTAAAGCCAGGTTATGACAATGAGCGATAATACGTTGGTATCTGATTATGGAATGTGCGAAGAAGAGCAGATGGCGCGTATTGCCTGGTTCTACTATCACGATGGATTGACGCAGAGTGAAATCAGCGAGCGTCTGGGGCTAACCCGGCTAAAGGTTTCTCGTCTGCTGGAGAAAGGGCATCAGTCCGGTATTATTCGCGTACAAATCAACTCCCGCTTCGAAGGGTGTCTTGAGTATGAAAATGCCTTGCGCAACCACTTCGCATTGCAGAATATCCGCGTGCTGCCGGCATTACCCGATGCCGATATTGGTCTGCGCTTAGGAATCGGCGCCGCCCATATGTTGATGGAGTCACTGCGGCCACAGCAACTGCTGGCCGTCGGCTTTGGCGAAGCCACGATGACCACATTAAAACGCCTCAGCGGATTTATCTCGGCGCAACAAATCCGACTGGTCACGTTATCCGGCGGCGTGGGGCCGTATATGACCGGAATAGGCCAGCTTGATGCCGCTTGTAGCGTAAGTATTATGCCCGCGCCGCTGCGCGCATCATCGCAGGAAATTGCCTGCACGCTGCGCAATGAAAATAGCGTGCGGGATGTGATGCTCACAGCGCAAGCTGCCGATGCCGCCATCGTGGGGATTGGGGCAATTAACCAGAAAGATCAAGCCAGTATCTTAAAATCCGGCTATATCACTCAGGGTGAACAACTCATGATTGGCCGCAAAGGCGCAGTAGGCGATATTCTGGGCTATTTTTTTGATGCTCATGGCGAAATTATTCCAGGCATCAAAATCCATAACGAATTAATTGGCCTGAAGTTAAATTCACTTTCCACGATCCCAACCGTGATTGGCGTCGCCGGCGGCGAACAAAAAGCAGAAGCTATTATTGCCGCTATGCGCGGTAACTATATCAATGCGCTGGTTACCGATCAGAAAACCGCAGGGAAAATAATTCAACTTATTGAAAAATAAAAAATAAAATAACACTTACCTCAATTCAATAAACAATAACTGACAGGATTTTATGTAACGATGTAAAAATAGCCGAGGATAAAAAAATGGCTCGACTCTGTACCCATACTGAATCAGGACATTACCTGATGGCTCTTGACGCCGGTACCGGTAGCGTCAGAGCAGTAATTTTTGATCTACAAGGAAAGCAAATAGCTGTCGGTCAAGCGGAATGGCAGCATCTGGCCGTGCCGGATGTGCCTGGTTCGATGGAGTTTGATCTTGCCAAAAACTGGCAACTGGCTTGCCAGTGTATCCGTCAGGCACTACAGAAAGCCGCCATCCCTGCAACGGCTATCGCTGCCGTATCGGCCTGCTCGATGCGTGAAAGCATTGTTATTTATGACAGTAACGGCGAACCAATTTGGGCCTGCGCTAATGTTGACGCCCGCGCGGCGCACGAAGTCAGTGAATTAAAAGAGCTGCACGATAACACCTTTGAGGAGGAAGTTTATCGTTGCTCCGGGCAAACGCTGGCGCTCAGCGCTATTCCGCGTCTGCTCTGGCTTGCCCACCATCGTCCGGATATTTATCATCGCGCGTCAACCGTCACTATGATCAGCGACTGGATGGCCTTTATGCTAAGCGGCGAACTGGCGGTCGATCCCTCCAACGCAGGCACGACGGGGTTATTGGATCTGGTGACCCGCAACTGGAAACGTAGTCTGTTACAGATGGCGGGCCTGCGTTCTGACATTCTTTCGCCGGTAAAAGAAACCGGGACGCTGCTCGGTCACATTTCACAGAAAGCGGCTGAACAGTGCGACCTGCAAGCGGGTACGCCGGTCATCGTTGGCGGCGGCGATGTGCAGTTAGGCTGTCTGGGGCTGGGCGTCGTACGCCCGGCGCAAACGGCCGTGCTGGGCGGAACCTTCTGGCAACAGGTCGTTAATCTTCCCGCGCCGGTCACCGACCCAAACATGAACGTTCGCATCAATCCTCATGTGATCCCCGGTATGGTACAAACCGAGTCTATTAGCTTTTTTACTGGGTTAACGATGCGTTGGTTCCGCGACGCCTTTTGCGCCGAGGAAAAACTAATCGCTGAAAGGTTAGGTATTGATGCGTATTCCCTGCTGGAAGATATGGCCAGCCGGGTGCCTCCCGGCGCGTACGGTGTGATGCCCATCTTCTCTGACGTTATGCGTTTTAAACGCTGGTACCATGCCGCGCCGTCGTTTATCAATCTGTCTATCGATCCTGAAAAGTGTAATAAAGCGACCCTATTTCGCGCGCTGGAAGAGAATGCCGCCATTGTTTCCGCCTGCAATTTACAGCAAATTGCCGCGTTTTCCGGCGTTCAGGCCGACTCGCTGGTTTTTGCCGGCGGAGGATCTAAAGGCAAATTATGGAGCCAAATCCTTGCCGACGTTACGGGACTCACCGTTCACGTACCTGTCGTCAAAGAAGCTACCGCGCTAGGGTGCGCTATTGCCGCAGGCGTTGGCGTGGGTATCTGGCCATCGCTGGCGGAAACGGGAGAAAAGCTAGTGCGCTGGGATCGGGAGCATAAACCTAATCCTGAAAATTTCGCTGTCTATCAGCAGGCCAGAGAAAAATGGCAGGCCGTTTATCAGGATCAACGCGCGCTGGTCGATGGTGGCTTAACGACATCCCTCTGGAAAGCGCCAGGCCTGTAACAGGAGAATAAGCATGCAAAAAACGAATGAGAAGAATCATGAATACCGCTTTGGCGATAATGGCCCTAAATACTTAATCCGTGGGCCGGGCTGCGATATGGGCGTCGTCATACTACAACCAGGGCAGTCATTCCCTAACCATCGCCATAATACCGCTTGTGAGATTTTTTATACCCTAAGCGGTGAAGTGTGCCTGTATCTGGAAGGAACACCTCATATCCTGCAAACTGGAGATGTTTTACAGTGCGAACCTGGGGAGGCGCATTATCTCATTAATAACGGCGATAAACCCTGGAAAGGCGTGTTTATTAAATCGCCGCATCTGGAAAATGACAGCCACCCCGCAGATCCACCGGCCTGGTAACGCCCGCGCCATCGCCAGATTTTGCCGGATAGCGCTACGAGAGCCTTGTCCGGCCTCCAAACGGCATTCGTTAATGCAATATCAAGCTGTCATTTGATGACCTGTTGGTTCAAGATATCACACTGATGATCCTGAATTTCCTCGGCAGAAGCGCGATTGAAGATCAGTAAATTACGCTCGGTCGCCAGCAAGACAAAAGAGCCATCGCTTTGGCGTATCACCGCCAGCGCGATACATAACAGCATCCCCGCCCGCGCAGGAACTTTCCCTGGTCCCATCGCCACAGCAAAAAATAGCAGTGCGGTCATAAACTCCGGCAGTGGCGAAGTCGCCAACAGAAGGATAGTAATGCCAACCATGATGAAAGGAAGGAACAGAGGATGGGGCAACCAGAGCGACATACCTGTCTCCTGACGATTTTTTCAGCAAGAATACGACGGACAGTCAGGCAGGTAAACGCCAGATATAGTGGGGTTATCGCAGGATTAAGCGGACAGATCAGTGATAATGAATTTCACCAAAGTATTCAGACAGCACGTAATAGCGGCAATACTCAAAAGGGCTGTCCTTCCCGGCCTGAAACATCTGTCTGGCGACGGATAACAGCGGTTTATTGGCGGCGATTTGCAATTTTTCGCACAGGTCAGCGGAAGGTAAAATCGCCTCAACTTTTTCTATCGCCGAGTCGCTTGTGACGTTTAATAACGAATAGAGCGACGTATGCTCCAGCGCCTGCGGTGTAAGTTGCAGATCGGGAAAGAAGCTAAGATCGAGATAGATCTTTTCATGGTTAAACGGACGGTTATTCAGGCAACGAATACGCGAAATATAGAGATAGTGATGCTGTGCGGGCAGGCTCAAGCCGTCTGCCTGAGCGTCGCGCGCGCGGCGCGGCGCGATTTCCAGAATACGGTTCTCAATCGCCACGCTGGCGTCCTGGAGATCGCGGGTAATACCGCGAAACGTGTGCCCGTAGCTCACGCCTTCCGGCACCGAGCACACCACCGAACCACTCCCGCGCTGCGACGAAATAATGCCCGCATTGATTAATTCGCTCCAGGCCTGTTTAACCACAATCAGCGAGACGTTGTAGGCTCTGGCAATCTCTTTTTGCGTCGGCAGCTGGCTGCCTAAAGGCAGGGATCCATTTTGGATCTGCTGACAGATGATAAAAAATAGTTGCTTATAAAGCGGAGTAAAGCTCGTTTTATCAACCTGCAAGCTGCGCACCTCACGTCTTCGCCAGCAGGGGACGTTTTACCGTCCCCGGCAGGGTGAATTCGCTACCCTGCGATTTGCCTGGCCAGTTCTGCCAAATCGAAATGATTCATACGATCCAAAGTCGTTAAATAATCGGCGGGAAAAGCCTCCACGCCATGGAACGCGCCGGAAATCGCCCCGACCATGGTGGCGACAGTATCAGTATCATTGCCGATATTAACGCCGGAGATAATAGCATCTACGGCAGAATTCGGACAACATGCGAACAGGCCAAAGGCCGCCGGCACCGCTTCACTCACGTGCAGCCCGGAGCCAATAATATCAGCAAGTTCCACCACCGCCGTTTCCCAATGGCGATGACGTTTACCGATCTCCACGGCCAGCTCAATGCGTCGGGCAACGGAAGGCCCGGCGACCATCATCGCACCTTGCTCCTGCGCCAGCAGATAGCCCCTTTGCGCACCGTAAATACCGGCGGCAATAATGCTGTCTGCGTTGGTCTGCGCTCTTAACGCCTCGCTGGTTGCCGCCGCCATCGCCGCTGCGCCGGACATCGCCAGCACGTTATTATGCGTAAAACGGCAAATCTGCAGCGCGCAGTCAATCGCCGCGTCATTATCACCCGGATGCAGCACCGCCGCTGGCCAAATCTTCATGGCGGCGCCGTTCGTTGCCTCCGCGTTACCCTTATTAATAATCTGTACCGACTGTTTCTCGCCTTCCAGCTCGCCCTGCAAAGAGGCGCGATTATCATTAAATATCGCTTTCATTGCCGCACGCGTCGTCGGGCCGGTAAAGTTGGCGTAGTACGGGTAATCCAGCCACTGCTGAAAAGCCTCGCGCATCGCCTCGTCGCTGACCTGGCGTTGATGGCGCAGCAGCGCATCCATGATGTACTTCGCCTGAATAAAATCATCCGTGCACATCCCCGCTTCGTTGCAGCGGCCAAACGTGTCCGCTGGCGGTTTTTGAAAGGTCGTCACCCAGCCGCCAAAATAGTCTTTTATTTGCTGCTGGGTGCGTACTTCCGTCGCGGCTCCCATCGCGTCCGCGGCGGCGGCGCCCACCAGGCATCCCAGTATTTTGTTTTGATCAACGTGCATGATGACTCCTTATTTCACGGTCATGGCTTGTGCCAGCGAATGGCTGGACAGAAAAGTGTTGAGCTGGTCGGGAAACGGTAAAGCGGTCATTGCGCCTTTTGCCGTCACCGCCATAGCGCCGCAGGCATTGGCATTGCTGATGGCCTCCGCCAGCAGGGCATGATCCCAGCAATTTGCGCGGGAAAGGGTGAACAGCAGGCCGCCGACAAAAGCATCGCCTGCCCCGGTGGTATCGACGACATCGACGCGCGGTGTGGGGAAATGGAACTCCCCCTCGGCGGTAATCAACAGCGCGCCATCGGCCCCCAGCGAAATGATCGTGGTGTCGCAGCCCAGATCGCGCAGGTAATAACGCGCATCCTGCCAGTAGCTGGCCCCGCTGAGCTGGCACAGCTCATCTGCCGAGACTTTGCAGATAGAAGCCAGCGCGGCGGACCGGGCGATCAGTTCAGGGATTTCATCGGTATTCCCCCACATTTTGCTGCGTAAGTTGACGTCGAATAACACGTAGCCACCGGCTTCTCGCATGCGTCTCGCCCCTTCCAGACATGCTTCGCGAGCGGGACTGTCGGTGAGGCCAATTGAGCTGAAGTAAAACCATTCGTACTGCCTGAACGGCGGCAAATCCTGCGGCGAAACGTAGGTATCAGCCCCCGGATGCACCAGATAGGTAAAGCTGCGTTCCCCGTCAGCCGTCAGGTTGACGATCAGCACCGCGCTGGTCAGGTCCGCATCCAGCCTTAGAAACGTGACATCCACGCCGTTATCCTGAAAAACCTGGCGCAGGAAGCGGCCGGCGTCATCGTCACCAAGACAGCCAATAAAACCGCACTCTCCGCCCAGCCTGGCAACGCATACCCCCACGTTCGCCGACGCTCCGCCGGGGCATTTCAGATAGCTGTTCTGTTTTTCCGGCACCAGGTCAACGGAGGCATCGCCGATAACCCAAACCTTATTCATGGCTTTCATTTGCGCCTCCTTATGCCTGTTTCTGCGCCAGGGCAAGCTGAATATCACGATAATATTCGTTGTTAATCAGATACTTTTTCATAAGCAGCCCAACCGCAAGGTGAAACAGAGCCGGAATGAGCGTCATCATCAGCGCAATACCGGTGAGCGAACGCGCGCTCTGTTCAACATCGGCCTGATAGCCAAAGTGGCTCAGCAGAAATCCGAGTATCCCGCCCGCGATCCCCATCCCAAACTTCTGGAAGAAGAGGATGCCGCCAAACGCCAACCCGGAAACGCGCAGACCGGTTTTCTTTTCGCCGTAATCCACCGCTTCGGCGATAGAGGACCAGAACACCGGCATTTGCATATCGCAGAAGAAATTAATAAGAAAATAGAACGCAAACGCCAGGATAAGATTTTCACGCCCGACGGAGAAATACATCAGCGCGCTCAGGATAAAGGTAATAATCTGGGTGTAGCGGAACATCTTAATTTTGTCCCAGAACTTGGTTATCCAGGTGGTAGCGATCATCGCTAAAATAGAGGCAACGACGCCGGTAGTCAGGAAGGGTGAAATCAGACTATCTCCGCCGTTCAGATAATACTTGGCGTAATAAGCGGCAACGGAACCGCGAATAACATAACCGCACATCAGCAGCAGAATAACAACGCCGAGAATAATCCACTGATCGTTGCGTAACAGATATTTAAACTGTTTCCCCACCGATAACGACGTAATTTCCGGCTCGCTGCGTTCACGCGTGGTAAGAAAACAGAAGATAAACAGCAAGGCGCCCATCGCCCCCATCAGCCCCATCGAAAACTGATAGCCCAAAGCCTTATTACCCTGCCCCAGCCAGACGGCAAGCATCGGTACGACGATAGTCACCAGAAAAGCGGCAATCTTGGTCATCACAAAACGATAACCGTTGGCGCTTAACCGTTCGACGGGGTCGCTGGTAATCACGCCAATCATCGAAATATAGGGAATGGTGATCGCGGTATAGACCAGGGTCATAAGAATATAGGTGCCATAGGCCCACGCCAGCTTGGCCATATAAGCCATGTCAGGCGTAATAAACATCAAATACACGGCGAAACCAAAAGGAATGGCAAACCACAGCAGCCACGGGCGGTAACGTCCCCAGCGCGTATTCAGTTTATCGGTCAGAACCCCCATGGCCGGATCGATAATGGCATCAATCATCCGCACAACCACAAACAGTACGCCAACATCAGCGGCGCTCAGGCCGTAGATATCGGTATAGAAATAGGCGAGGAGCAGCTGCATGGCGATAATCACAACGTTTATCGCCATATCTCCCGCGCCGAAGCCGATTTTTTCCACGATAGAAAGTTTCATGTTGATATTCCTTTACGCTTAACAGCGCAAATCTGGTGAACAATTAATGATGTCACTACATGAAATAAAAACGTTTTTATATAAGCCATCCACCAGACAATCTATGGAGGCTATGAAGAGAGTGTAACTAACCATCAAAAGATATAAAGGTATACCTTTATATCTTTTGATCGATTTCACATATTTTTATAGACACGATCTTACCCCGGTTTTAAACCGGGATAAGAATCAATAAGATAATGAACAGGGGGTGTAACGAAAATCAGCGGGAAGACAAAATGGCGCAACTATGATCCTGAATCTCTTCCGCCGATGCGCGATTGAAGGTCAGTAAATTACGCTCGGTCGCCAGCAGAACAAAAGAGTCGTCGCTTTGGCGTACCACCGCCAGCGCATAGCGTCCCATATGATCGCGCGCTTCCGGCACCTCTTCCGCCAGCATCATAAACGGACTACGCTGCGCCAGTTCGCTCTCGGTTACCCGGCGCGCCAGGTATTCATGCCCCATCAGGCCACCCGGCAGCGGAAGCCAGCGAGTGCTGATGCGCGTGAGATCGTTATCCAGTTGTTCCCGAACGTCAGGACGGATGCAAGAAATATGGATATGCAAATGGTCCTGTGAACGACCAAGCCGCGAATTAATCGCCAGCGAGACCGCGCTATCCGGAATATCATGCCCGTATTTTTTACTCATATAGCCGCGAGCCTGCCAGGCCAGCCAGAAAAAGTTGGGCGTAGCGGGTTCCAGCAATAGTGGGCTTTCTGTACCGTTGATACGGTAGGTGGGCATCAATAAATATTGCAACGGACCGTGACGATCTTTAAAGACGACATAGCCGGCGCGAGGTTTGACTTCCGCGCACGGCGCTGGGTTTTGATGCTGTAACTGATCGGGCAGGCACTGTTCAAGCACGATTTCCCGTAATGCATCAGGATTGCCGGAAAATTTCCAGTAACCGACGCCCGCCGCGGCGACAATCACTATCACCGCCAGTAAAAAGTAGCCTGTTTTTTTCATGATATGCGTTCCCTGTGACCCATAGACGGGGAAGAGTAACGCAAAATTGTGGCAAAGAAAAAACCCGGTAACATAATACGTTACCGGGTTTATAAACGGTTTAGCGTTTGCTGATTTGGTCGAACGTACCGCCATTAGCGAAGTGATCTTTTTGCGCCTTCGCCCAGCCGCCAAACACCTCGTCAATGGTGAAAAGCTTCAGCTTCGGAAACGCATCGTCGTATTTTTTCGCCACGTCAGCATCGCGCGGACGGTAGAAGTTTTTCGCTGCTATCTCCTGCCCTTCCGGCGAGTAGAGATACTTCAGATACGCTTCCGCTACCGCTTTGGTGTCTTTCTTTTCCACCACTTTGTCGACCACGGAAACGGTCGGCTCTGCGAGAATAGATTCACTCGGGGTCACTATCTCGAATTTATCTTTACCCAGTTCATTCGTCGCCAGTAGCGCTTCGTTTTCCCAGGCAATCAGCACATCACCGATACCGCGTTCAACGAAAGTATTGGTTGAGCCGCGCGCGCCGGAGTCCAGCACTTCAACGTTTTTAAACAGGGCTTTGACAAAGTCCTGCGCTTTGGCCTGATCGTTATTGTTGTGGTGCAGGGCGTAGCCCCATGCCGCCAGATAGTTCCAGCGTGCGCCGCCAGAGCTTTTCGGGTTTGGCGTAATCACCGACACACCGGGTTTAATCAGATCGTTCCAGTCATGAATTTGTTTTGGATTGCCTTTACGGACCAGGAAAACGATGGTGGAGGTGTAAGGTGCTGAGTTATCCGGCAGACGCTTAATCCAGTTTTTATCGATACGACCACGTTCCGCAATAGCGTCCACATCGTAAGCCAGCGCCAGCGTCACGACATCGGCTTCAATGCCGTTAATAACGGAAGTCGCCTGTTTACCCGAACCGCCGTGCGATTGGCGGATCACGACGTTGTCGCCGGTTTCCTGCTTCCAGTGCGCGCTAAACGCTTTGTTGTACTGCTCGTACAGCTCACGCGTTGGATCGTACGATACGTTAAGTAACTGAATATCCTTTGCCAGAAGGCTGGTTGACGCCAGCAATAATGTGAACCCCACGCCCCACTTTTTCATCGCCCGACTCGCTTATGTTGTGTTGTGATGAGCAAAGCGTGCCAGAAAGCGATCCAAACATTAAAGAATAAAAAAAGATTGGCTATAACTTCGAGGAATAAATCTGAGGGATTGCCGGATGGCGGCTAGCGCCTAATCCGGCCTACACGTTTCTGCAACCTGTAGGCCTGATAAGCGTAGCGCCATCAGGCGCGCAAAAACAATCAGTACAGTTTTTTCGCGCACTCCATCCAGTCGCTTTTGAACGGACGCTTCATGTTTTCAATCGCATCGATGATGTCATGATGAACAAGCTGCTCGTTCTGGATACCGACACAACGACCGCCATGGCCTTCCAGCAGCAGGTCAATAGCATACGCGCCCATACGGGAAGCCAGAATGCGATCGTAAGGTACCGGGGAACCACCGCGCTGAATGTGGCCGAGCACCGTCGCACGCGTTTCACGGCCCGTTTCTTTTTCAATAAAGTGCGCCAGCTCGTCAACATCGCACATATGCTCAGTAATAGCGACGATAGCGTGTTTTTTCCCTTTCGCGATCCCGGCTTTGATTTCGGCCACCAGATCTTCGCGATTAAATTCAACTTCCGGCACCACGATAAACTCACAGCCGCCAGCAATAGCCGCCGCCAACGTCAGGTCGCCGCAATAACGGCCCATCACCTCAACGATAGAGATACGCTGGTGAGAAGAGGAGGTGTCACGCAGACGGTCAATCGCTTCCACTACAGTGCCGAGAGCAGTGAAATAGCCGATAGTGTAGTCGGTGCCTTTGATGTCGTTATCGATAGTGCCTGGCAGACCGATGCACGGGAAGCCCATTTCAGTCAGACGTTTTGCACCCATATAAGAACCGTCGCCGCCAATAACTACCAGCGCATCGATACCGCGTTTTTTCAGGTTTTCGATCGCGACAGCGCGAATATTTTCGTCACGGAATTCCGGGAAACGGGCAGAACCGAGGAAAGTACCGCCACGGTTGATCATGTCAGATACGCTGTAACGGTCAAGCTGAACCATACGATCTTCATACAGGCCCAGATAGCCGTCATAAATGCCCATGACTTCCAGCCCTTCCGTCAACGCTGCGCGCACAACACCGCGGATTGCCGCGTTCATGCCCGGCGCATCACCGCCGCTTGTCAACACACCGATTTTCTTAATCATGACTACCTCTGAACTTTGGAATGCAAAATGAAATCTATTGCCGGAAGCCGATTTCGCACTTCGAAACGATCCAACGAATATACAGATAGTATAACAATCCCTTCCTGCTGAATTGATTCAGGTCAGGCCAAATGGCGGTAATTTATACACAAAATGCTGGCCTGGCTCACTTTTTAACAATCAATTATACAAGCTCGAACTTCCTGCCTTCCCTGGGAACGACTGAACAGGGATCCTGATGAATAATGACATCTGAACCCGGAAAACGCTGTAAAATCGCCTGCTCTACCTGGTCAGCCACAAAATGCGCCTGAACGAGCGGCAGATTATCTTCCATTTCCAAATGAATCTGAATAAAGCGAGTCGGCCCTGACTGCCGCGTGCGGAGATCGTGCGCGCCGCTGACTCCCGGCCATGACGTCACGATATCAATAATTTCCTGTCGTTCCGCATCGGGCAGCGCGCGATCCAATAATGACTGCACCGCCTCATACCCCATACGTAACGCGCTATACAAAATATAGATGCCGATACCTAACGCAAACAGGGCATCCGCACGATGCCAACCGTACCAGGATAACCCCAGCGCGATAAGAATCGCTCCGTTCATCATAACATCAGACTGATAATGAAGCATATCCGCCCGTACCGCCTGACTTTGGGTCTTGCGTACCACCCAGCGCTGAAACGTGACCAGTATAATAGTGCATATCAGAGCGATGACGGTAACGCCAATCCCCACGCCGGGGTCGTTCATTGGCGTCGGCTTAATCAGATTCTGAATACTGGTCAAAAACAGAAACAACGCCGAACCGGAAATAAACATACTTTGCGCCAGCGCCGCCAGCGACTCCGCTTTACCGTGCCCAAACGTGTGTTCATCATCTGCGGGTTGCAGCGAATAACGCACGACCAACAAATTCGTCAATGACGCGGCAATATCCACCAGCGAGTCCACCAACGCCGCCAGAATACTCACCGATCCCGTATACCACCACGCAAAAATTTTGATCAAAAGTAACGCTGATGCCATCGCTGTTGCCGCGATAGACGCCCGGCTAACCAGCCGTCCATAGGTTTGATTCATAAATACTCCCGCTATCTTCTGCCGGTAGTATAACGGATGGTTTAAAACAGTAAGCTAATAACAGAATGACAAACTGGAGATAAAAAAAACCCCACATCATGTGGGGGAAGACAGGGATGGTGTCTATGGCAAGGAAAACAGGGTTGTTACTGGGAACGTGAGTTGCTACTACTCAATAATTTCAACGATGAACTTTTTTGCCATTGCGCCACGTCGCGCAGTTGCTCCATTCGTTGCTGATGCTTTTCATTCAAAACCGCTTGCTGCTCCGGCGTTAACAGGCGATACATCTGGTTACGCACGCGGGCCATTTCGACCTGGCGGGCAACCTGCTCTTGCGCCATTTTTTCTGCCTGAGCGCGCACAGCGCTTTCATCAAATTTTTCTGCGGTGACAAGCCGATGCATTGTCTCCATTTCGCTAACATTAACAGGAGGCTGTTCATGCCTTGCCTGTTGCATAAGATCTCGCATCTGCTGACGCTGATGTTCGGTTAAACTTATGCCGTCAAACATATGATTTTGCGCGCTACGCTGCGTGGCCCCGTCACCGGGGTGCCAGTTATCGCTTGTAACAACTTCAGCTGCGTGGCTTAAAAAACTGAATGCCAGCGTTGAGGCCATAACAGCAGCGGTAACTTTGCGCATCGCTTGCTCCCAAAATCTTTTCTGTCGCGATTCAACGAGAGACAGTTTACGATTCGGGCTGCAAACATGCGTCAGGGGGTGTAAAACAACGTAAAGTCATGGATTAGCGACGCCTGATGACGTAATTTCTGCCTCGGAGGTACGTAAACAATGAATAAAATCCTGTTAGTTGATGATGACCGAGAGCTGACTTCCCTGTTAAAAGAGCTCCTCGAAATGGAAGGTTTTAATGTCCTGGTGGCCCACGACGGCGAGCAGGCGCTTGAGCTTTTGGATGACAGCATCGATTTACTTTTGCTTGACGTCATGATGCCGAAGAAAAACGGTATCGATACGTTGAAAGCGCTTCGCCAGACACACCAGACGCCTGTCATTATGCTGACCGCGCGCGGCAGCGAGCTGGATCGCGTTCTCGGCCTTGAGCTGGGCGCGGACGACTATTTACCCAAACCATTTAACGACCGCGAGCTGGTAGCGCGCATCAGGGCTATTTTGCGCCGTTCCCACTGGAGCGAACAGCAGCAGAGCAGCGACAACGGCTCGCCGACGCTGGAAGTTGATGCGCTAAGCCTTAATCCGGGTCGCCAGGAAGCCAGTTTCGATGGCCAAACGCTGGAGCTGACCGGTACGGAATTCACCCTGCTCTATTTGCTGGCGCAACACCTCGGCCAGGTGGTTTCCCGTGAACATTTAAGTCAGGAAGTGCTGGGTAAGCGCCTGACGCCGTTCGATCGCGCCATTGATATGCATATTTCTAACCTGCGCCGCAAACTGCCGGAACGCAAAGACGGTCACCCGTGGTTTAAAACATTGCGTGGTCGCGGCTATCTGATGGTTTCCGCTTCATGATAGGAAGTTTAACCGCGCGCATCTTCGCCATCTTCTGGTTGACGCTGGCGCTGGTGCTAATGCTGGTACTGATGTTGCCCAAGCTCGATTCACGCCAGATGACCGAGCTGCTGGACAGCGAACAGCGCCAGGGATTGATGATAGAGCAACATGTAGAAGCTGAACTTGCGAACGATCCGCCCAACGACCTGATGTGGTGGCGTCGCCTGTTCCGCGCGATCGATAAGTGGGCGCCGCCTGGACAGCGGTTATTACTGGTGACCTCTGAAGGACGCGTGATCGGTGCTGAACGCAGCGAAATGCAGATCATTCGTAACTTCATTGGTCAGGCGGATAACGCCGATCATCCGCAGAAGAAAAAATATGGCCGCGTAGAGATGGTGGGGCCGTTCTCCGTTCGCGACGGAGAGGATAATTACCAGCTTTACCTGATTCGACCGGCCAGCAGTTCGCAATCCGATTTCATTAATCTGCTGTTTGACCGCCCGCTCCTGTTGCTCATTGTCACGATGCTGGTCAGTTCGCCGCTCTTGCTATGGCTGGCATGGAGTCTGGCGAAACCGGCGCGTAAGTTGAAAAACGCGGCTGATGAAGTGGCGCAAGGCAACCTGCGTCAGCATCCGGAGCTGGAGGCGGGTCCGCAGGAGTTCCTCGCCGCTGGCGCTAGTTTTAACCAGATGGTGACGGCGCTGGAACGGATGATGACCTCGCAGCAGCGTTTGCTGTCAGACATCTCCCATGAGCTGCGAACGCCCCTTACGCGCCTGCAACTGGGTACCGCGCTGCTGCGTCGTCGTGGCGGCGAAAGCAAAGAGCTGGAGCGTATTGAAACCGAAGCGCAGCGTCTGGACAGCATGATCAATGACCTGCTGGTGATGTCGCGTAACCAACAGAAAAACGCGCTGGTCAGCGAAACGATGAAAGCCAATCAGCTATGGGGCGAAGTGCTGGATAACGCCGCCTTTGAAGCCGAACAGATGGGCAAGTCGTTAACGGTAAATTATCCGCCGGGGCCGTGGCCGCTCTATGGCAACCCAAACGCGCTGGAAAGCGCGCTGGAAAATATTGTTCGTAATGCGCTGCGCTATTCACATACGAAGATTGAAGTCGGCTTCTCGGTGGATAAAGACGGTATTACGATCACGGTCGATGACGACGGGCCGGGTGTCAGTCCTGAAGACCGTGAGCAGATCTTCCGTCCGTTCTATCGCACTGATGAGGCGCGCGACCGCGAGTCTGGCGGCACCGGGCTGGGGCTGGCGATTGTCGAAAGCGCCATGCAGCAGCACCGCGGCTGGGTGAAGGCTGACGATAGCCCGCTCGGCGGGTTGCGGCTCACGCTGTGGCTACCGCTGTACAAGCGAACCTAAAAACCATCGGCCTGCGAATGCAGGCCGATTTTTTATCTCGCCGTCAAGATTTACCGGGAGATTTCCGGCGCTAAAATCCACTCAGCGCTGTCATTCCACACGTCCATCCGGGTAATTTTGCCATCGCGCACTTCGAAACGGTCAATAAAGCGGTTATCGGCAAACGGGCGACCGTCGGGCCATTCGCCATACAACGTACCGTTGGAATAAATCACAACGTAATCATCATGCTGCACCGCATCAAACTCGCCCAGCGCCTTCTTCACCCACTTGTAGCGAGCGCCGTTAAACTGCGCGATATCTGCCGCGCCCGCCATCGCCCGGCCTCCGGTGAAGGTAATTTTCACCTCCGGGTGCATATACGTTGCGGCGCGTTCAGCATCGGGAATCATGGAGGCCACCAAAAATTCTTTTACGATCGCCACTGCGTTTTCACATTCAGTCATAACCCTTCCTTTCATTTTGGCGGAGTTTTATCCCCCCACAGTCGTCTGGCGCTATCTTCAATTTTGCCGCTCAAACGACGCTTCTGCATGGTGCGGCTCCAGCTCGCCGACAGCCCGGCGGCGCTCAGCAGCCGATGATATTGTTCGTCATCAAACGGCATAGACCAGGCGATAACACCCGCTTCATGAACCGAGACATCGCTCAGACGCGACGCCAGTTCCAGCGGCGCATCGCTGGAGACCTTACCTGGCGCAATGACCCGATACAGCCAGCCGGTTTTTCCGCTGTTCTGCATAAGGAGGGCCATGTCGCTGATGGCAAAGTGGAAATTAAGTTTAAAGCATGGAGAGCGCGGCTGAGTGACCTGGATCAACGCCTCGCCCCAGCGGTAGATGTCGCCAATAAACACGTTGTGTTCGGTCATTCCGTTCGTCGACAGATTCTCGCCAAACGCCGGGGCGCAAAACAGCGTCGCCTGCTCGGGGAACTGGCGAATCCAATCAGCATAGTGTTCGCGGGGGTAATGGCATAGCGCGCGATCGGGGCCGCCGTGGATTTTCTTTTCGGCCTGCTGATCGCCTGCCAGACCCAGCTCGGTCAGCATGAGTTCGCCGTCGATTTGCACCTTGGCGATAGCGCTCGGGCGGCTGCCGTCATAGTCACGAATTTTGCCAATAAACACGTCAACCGGATAATGCATCTGCTGCTCCTTACGCGGATACAAAAAAAGCGAGTCATCAGACTCGCTTCTACAGACGTGCAATGCAAATTATTTTTTAGCGGCGAAACGCGCTGCTGCTTCGTCCCAGTTCACCACGTTCCAGAACTCTTTGATGTAGTCCGGGCGGCGGTTCTGGAATTTCAGGTAGTAAGCGTGTTCCCACACGTCCAGGCCCAGGATCGGGAAGCCGGAAGCGCCGGAAATGGCTTCACCCATCAGCGGGGAATCCTGGTTTGCGGTAGAAACCACAGCCAGTTTGTCGCCTTTCAGCACCAGCCACGCCCAGCCGGAGCCGAAACGGGTTGCTGCTGCTTTTTCGAATTCAGCTTTGAAGTTGTCAACGGAACCGAAGTCACGCTCGATAGCCGCTTTCAGATCGCCCTGCAGAGTGGTGCCTTTTTTCAGCCCTTTCCAGAACAGGCTGTGGTTAGCGTGGCCGCCCGCGTTGTTACGCAGTACGGTTTTTTTGTCCGCTGGCACCTGATCCAGTTTAGTAATCAGTTCTTCAACCGGCAGGTCAGCAAACTCAGGCAGGTTTTCCAGCGCCGCGTTAGCGTTGTTGACATAGGTTTGATGGTGTTTGGTGTGGTGAATCGCCATCGTCTGCTTATCGAAGTGCGGTTCCAGTGCATCATAAGCGTACGGCAGGGATGGCAGTGTATAACTCATAATCATCTCCATTATTGTCGAGCGGCACAGTGTTAACGCCGCGTAAGCAGTTGGTTCATTATAGTTAATTAAATGATATTGAAAATGATTATCAATGCCGTACTTTTTCCAGGGTTATAAACGTTACGGCATCCGCTGAAAAAAATCGTTTTTTACGCCTCCAACCGAAACCGCCTGTTGATGAATTCCTGGAAATCATGAAATGTGAAACAGGGTTTCAAAATCTTTCTTTTGGTGCCAATTTTTGTCAGCGGTGGCAAAATCAAGAAGGTTATAATTTCACCATGCAATTACATTCCCGGTAAATTATTACAATTGCGAGGGAATTATGAAGCAACCTGGTTTTATACGTCTGGCTACGTTGGCCTTACTCTCCACACTCTCTTTCTTCTCCCACGGCGAAACCATTTTGCGCCTGGCCTACGCTGAAAATAGCCAGCCGGTAAAAGATGCGTTGCACTTCCTGGGGCAGCAAGTTGAAGAGAAAACGGGCGGCGATATCAAAGTACAGTACTTCCCGGACGGACAGCTTGGCGGCGAGCGCGAACTGGTGGAGTTGACGCAGGTCGGCGTCGTCGACATCACTAAAGTGTCGTCCGGGCTGATGGAGAGTTTTTCGCCTGAGTACGGCGTGTTCTCACTTCCCTACCTGTTTGCCACCGTCGATGAATACTACCGCGTAATGGATAACCCACAGGTGATGGAGCCTGTTTATCAGTCCACCGCCGCACAGGGGTTTGTCGGCGTAGGCTGGTATGATTCCGGCGCGCGTAATTTTTATATGAGCAAAGCGCCGGTTAAACGCATTGAGGATTTACGCGGGAAGAAGATCCGCGTCATGCAGAGTGAGACGGCGATCCAAACTCTCAAACTGCTGGGCGCTTCGCCCATCGCCATGAGCCAGGCGGAGGTCTATACCTCGTTACAACAAGGCATTCTCGACGGCGCGGAAAACAATGAGTTCGCTCTCACCATCGCCCGCCACGGCGAAGTCGCCCGTTATTACACCTACGATATGCACACCCGCATTCCCGATATCCTGCTAATGAGTACCCTCACGCTGGAAAAGCTGACGCCGGAACAGCAGCGCATCGTCGAAGCCGCCATCAAGGCGTCGATCGAATTTGAGAAAGCCGCATGGGACAAGGAAATAGAGAAAACCAGGCTGGCGGCGGTAAAAGATTTCAACGTTGAATTCTACGAGATCGACAAAAAACCCTTCCAGAAGGCAGTACAGCCTATTTACGACGGTCTGAAAAACAAACCGCGGCTTTACGGGCTGTATCAACGTATCCAGACAGCAAAAAATTAATCTAATCAGGAAATTAAGATGAACACATTCAGAAAAGGACTTGATTTATTGCTGGGCGCTATCTGTTGCCTGGTGCTGGCGATAATGGTTGGCATCGCCTGCTGGCAGGTGGTGAGCCGCTACATTCTGGGCGTTCCCAGCACCCTTACCGAAGAGATGCTGCGATTTCTCCTGGTGTGGGTATCAATGCTGGGCATGGCTTTTGTCGCCGGTCAGAAACAGCATATTAGCCTGACTCTCTTACTGGATAAGGTGTCGCCGACGATTCGCGGCTGGTGGGATATTATCCTGCAGGTCATTTTTATCGCGTTTTCCATTTGGGTATTGATTATCGGCGGCTTAAAGATTTCTGCGATTTCTATGCTGCAAATCTCCCCTGCGCTGGGCATTCCGATGGGAAAAATTTATTACGCGCTCCCCTGCGCAGGCGTACTGATCATCCTCTATGGGCTGCTGAATATCGTTGACGCCCTGAAAGCTATCCATTCCGCCACGGATACCACTGAGCACACTCTGGAGAAATCACATGATTGACCCTATTTTTGCGTCCTGTACGCTAATTGCCGTCTTTGTTGTTTTACTGGCCATGGGCGCGCCTATCGGGATCTGCATCGTTATCGCCTCTTTCAGCACCATGATGCTGGTACTGCCTTTCGATATTTCGATGTTCGCCACCGCGCAAAAAATGTTCTCCAGCCTGGACAGTTTTGCCTTGCTGGCCGTGCCGTTCTTCGTTTTGTCCGGGGTGATCATGAATAGCGGGGGAATTGCCGCCCGGCTGGTCAATTTTGCCAAACTGTTTACTGGCAAACTGCCCGGTTCGCTCTCTTATACCAACATCGTCGGCAATATGATGTTCGGTGCAATTTCCGGATCGGCAATTGCCGCCTCAACCTCCATCGGCGGCGTGATGGTGCCGATGAGCGCGCGCGAAGGTTACGATCGCGGCTTTGCGGCCGCGGTGAATATCGCCTCCGCGCCGACGGGAATGTTAATTCCGCCCACCACGGCTTTTATCCTTTATGCGCTGGCAAGCGGGGGAACATCGATTGCCGCTCTGTTCGCCGGCGGTCTGGTCGCGGGAGTGCTGTGGGGCGTTGGCTGTATGCTGGTCACGCTGGTAGTCGCTAAGCGTCGAAATTATCGGGTTTTCTTCACCGTCCAAAAAGGCATGGCGCTAAAAGTTGCCGTTGAGGCCATTCCCAGCCTGTTACTGATCGTGATTATCGTCGGCGGCATTGTGCAGGGGATTTTCACCGCCATTGAAGCCTCCGCGATTGCCGTGGTGTATACGTTATTGCTGACGATGGTGTTTTACCGCACGCTGAAAATTAAGGATTTGCCTTCGATTTTGCTCCAGACAGTGGTAATGACCGGGGTCATCATGTTCCTGCTGGCAACCTCTTCGGCGATGTCCTTCTCAATGTCGATCACCAATATTCCTGCGGCGCTGAGCGATATGATCCTCGGTATTTCCGCCAATAAACTGGTTATCCTGTTAGTCATTACCGTCTTTTTGTTGATTATCGGCGCATTTATGGATATCGGTCCGGCCATTCTGATTTTTACCCCGATTCTGCTGCCGATCATGGCTAAACTGGGCGTCGATCCGGTGCATTTTGGCATTATCATGATCTATAACCTGGCGATTGGCACCATTACGCCGCCAGTTGGCAGTGGTTTATATGTCGGGGCGAGCGTCGGTAAGGTCAAAGTTGAGGAAGTGATTAAACCGTTGCTGCCTTTTTACGGCGCGATTATCGGCGTTCTGTTATTAATTACCTACATTCCGGAAATCATACTGTTCTTACCCCGTCTACTGGGCATCATGTAAGCGCATAGTTTCCTGCACATCTCGTTGGCCGGATGGCGATTCGCGTCTTATCCGGCCAACGCACGATAATAATTATCCGCAGGTCATCACCAGGTAAAAAAAACCGGCTACCTATAAAGTAGCCGGAAAAGGGAATAAATAATAAACAGGGATAATGATTAGAATGTGTAGCCTATACCCACGCGGAAACGGGTTTGTCTTTCATCGCTGTTGCTATTGACGGAAACATTACCTACCTCAACGAATGGCGACCATTGATCAATAATATAGGCAGTTCTGAAGTTATATTCATAGTTATCTTTGCCGCCATCGTAAAGATCATATTTATCGGCTTTCTTATAAATTCCTTCGATTGTCCAGTCAAAGTTGTTCCATTTATAACCCGCCCAGACATCCATACGATTGATGGTATCATCATCACGGATATCAGAAGAACGGCGTACATATTCAAAACGATAGCGCGCGCCAACCCACCAGCTTTCATTTAATGTCCACGTCGCGCGGAAGTAAGGCTTATAGGTAGAGTAACCGTTGCCTGTTTCCAGCACAAAACCCGGTTGCCAGGCGACATCACCGGTTTTAAATTGGTAGCTTATCGTATATTCGTTGCCCTGTGTTTCCAGGTCATTAAACGCTTTATTGGTGTCATCCCCGCCTGATTTTGAGATAGCTTCTATCGCAAAACCAACACCATTCGCAAACCGATGAGAAATATACGCACGGTCATAGTTAGCTTTACTGTCATCAAGATATTCATGACGAACATCGACATATACTGCATGCGCATTTGTTACAACAAGAGGTAATAGTAAGAAAAGAGATTTTCTCATAACAGAATCCATTTAATTTAAAATTAAAACGTTGTTTCATGTCAGGCCGTTACAACCATAATACGCAATGTGAATGGCGACAATATAGACAAAGATCTTTAATTTAAAATTGGGATAATGTTCAAAAAGCAAAATAAAATAAATGAAATTCATATTCGTCATATAAAATAAAAATCAAAACTCCATCAACAACGCCAATATAGGGATTTCCTTATATTTATATTTCATTGATTCCTAACGTTAATTTCAATATATTTAAATTGTAAATACAAATAAAACAACTAAATAATTACTGTATAACTACCCTTTTATCAAACGGTAAGTCAGACTATTCCCATTATGTGATCTCACGCAGCGTTTTCTTTGCATTGTTGCCAGCTAAGTCGTTTCGTGTCGTTATGATGAAGGTATTTTAGAAAACAAATATTACCCACTGATTTAAATAACATCCAGACGGTCACGATGCGCTCCGACTTTTTTAAAACGTGAAGTTAATCACTTCATTAACGTGCTGATTGCCAGAATACACCCAACGGCGGCAATCGTTATAAGGTTACCAGGCTGCGTAATTTTTAAACTCATGCAAACGGAAGGGGTATCCCGTCCATAAAAAATAATGAGGAACATGTCATGAGTAACGCGATTACGATGGGTATTTTCTGGCATCTGATAGGGGCGGCCAGTGCAGCCTGCTTCTATGCCCCGTTCAAGCAAGTGAAACAGTGGTCATGGGAAACCATGTGGTCAGTGGGCGGCATCGTCTCATGGCTTATTCTGCCGTGGACAATTAGCGCTCTGTTACTGCCTGATTTCTGGGCCTATTATGGGCAGTTTAACCTCTCCACCCTTTTACCGGTTTTTCTGTTCGGCGCCATGTGGGGCATCGGCAATATTAACTACGGCCTGACCATGCGTTATCTCGGGATGTCGATGGGTATCGGCATCGCTATCGGCATTACGCTTATCGTCGGCACGCTGATGACGCCTATCATCAACGGTAACTTCGATGTGTTAATCCATACCGAAGGGGGACGCATGACGCTACTTGGCGTTTTTGTCGCGCTGATCGGCGTCGGGATTGTGACGCGCGCCGGACAGTTAAAAGAACGCAAAATGGGCATTAAAGCGGAGGAGTTCAATCTGAAGAAAGGGCTTCTGCTGGCAGTGATGTGCGGTATTTTCTCGGCGGGGATGTCTTTTGCCATGAACGCCGCGAAACCGATGCATGAAGCTGCTGCCGCGCTTGGCGTTGACCCGCTCTATGTCGCGCTGCCGAGTTACGTGGTGATTATGGGCGGCGGCGCGCTGGTGAACCTCGGTTTCTGTTTTATCCGCCTGGCAAAAGTGCAAAATCTGTCGATAAAAGCCGACTTCTCGCTGGCAAGGCCATTGATTATCAGCAATATTCTGCTGTCCGCGCTTGGCGGTCTGATGTGGTATTTGCAGTTCTTTTTCTATGCCTGGGGTCACGCGCGCATTCCAGCGCAATATGACTACATGAGCTGGATGCTGCACATGAGCTTCTATGTGCTGTGCGGGGGGCTTGTCGGTCTGGTGCTAAAAGAGTGGAAAAATGCTGGCCGCCGTCCCGTTGCCGTATTAAGCCTCGGCTGCGTGGTAATTATTATCGCGGCGAATATTGTCGGTTTAGGCATGGCCAGTTAATCGCTTTGATTACTGAGATGACGCCATTGGCTCGGCGTCATCCCGGTTTCCCGCGTGAACACCACTGAAAAATAATTACTATCTTCAAAACCGCACTGCATCGAAATCTCGCTAACCATCAGCGGGCTATGCTGAAGCAGATACTGCGCGTGGCAAATACGGACCTGGCGTAAATATTGATTAATCGTCATCCCGGTTTGGGCGCGAAACTGCTGCCGCAGCACCCGCTCGCTGCATTGTTCCTGCTGGCAAAACGCATCCAGCGCAAAGGGACACTCAAGGCTATTAGCCAAAGCGGTAATTAATTTATCCAACAGGGTTTCTCGGGAGGTTGCCGGAAGATCGTCGGTCGCGTAGCGATGCCGTTTTAACGTCATCACCAGTTGACCAAACAGCAATTCCGCCATCTCATTCGCCAGCGGATCGCGTCCATTACTCTCATGTTCAAGCTGGTTAATGACCTGCCGCGCCTGATTCATTCCCATACTGCCCAGCCGCCAGTGAGGATGCCACTGCGCTCCCTGAAAGCCGGGAATCATCGCCTGCCAGTTTACATTGAGTTTCAAACGCTCCGGGCAGTAAATGATATTTTGCAGCACCAGATCGTTAACGGAGGTATAGGAGTGTTTGTCTTCAGCACGAATGTAAAACAGATCGCCGCGGGTAATTCTGTATGGGCGCTCATTAAGAACGTGTAGGCCATTGCCCCGCCAGACCATCACCAGTTCACAAAACTCATGCGTATGTTCCGCAAAAATATCCTGTGGATAGCGATCGGCAACCGTAACGGCCTGCTGCTCATCAGTAAAAAAATCTTTTTTCAAAAGGATTAACTGATTTGCCACCGCAGCACCTCATGTTGAATGCTTGCCGGATGGCGCTACGCTTATTCTGTCTACCGCTCGCCGCCGTAGGCCAGGTAAGGCGCAGCCGCCATCCGGTATTAAAGGGTATAATTATCAGCATATTGGCGACGAAAACGTTGATAGCGTTCGCGTTACTGGATTATCGCATCGCGTCCCTGACGGATATCCCGCGGCGACCAGTTAAATTCTCGGCGAAACAGAGTCGAAAAGTGGTTACTGTCGCCAAAACCGCAGCGGTACGCGATTTCTGTCACGCTATGATCGCTATGGCGCAATAAATGCCGGGCTTTGATCAAACGCAGGCGATTAAGGTAACGTTGCGGCGTCAGCCCGGTATGCTGTTTAAGCTGACGATGCAGCGTGCGTAGCGACAGCGAAAACTGTTCAGCTACCGCCTCCCAGCAGACCTCCTCCGCAAAATGGTCTTCCAGCCATGCCATCAGTTGGTTGAGTTTGGCGTCGTTATTGGTCGCGCCTTCCATCAGGCTACTGCGGCGTAACAACACCAGTAGTTGCATAAACAAAATTTCGCGATTCGCCACGGCAGGCGCATCCATGCCGTCTCCGGCGCGCTCCATCAGACCGACCAACTGGCGCACCTGCTGCAACACACTCTGATTCACCCGCCAGTGAGAAGGATAGTAACCATCCTGCTCCTGCGGCAGCAATTGATCCAACCCCGCCAGAAACTGGAAGGCGTCCGGTGAACGCCACAGTACATTCGTCAGGCATAGGTTGTCGGTATGTTCATATAAATGCCGGTCGTGATCGCGAACAAAACACACGGTACCGCCGCTGATGGTATACGGCTGCCCGTTGAATACATGAATGCCCGTACCGTGTTCCACAATCACGATTTCATGAAAATCATGATGATGTTCAGGGAAAGCGGCTTGCGGCAGACGAGGTTCAATCGCCACGGGCGCTTTACCTGATGGAAAAAAATCCACGCTATGCAGTACGGTCATGGTTGCTTCCTCCTGAATTCAACATGTCCGAATAGTAATTAAGGGTTATCGGCCTCACCTTAAATTTTTGACGCTAAAGCGCGCAAACATGGTCTTTTTTTCAAGAAAAGGCGGGAAAAAGCGGGAAATGCGGACGACATCACACCGGCCTATTAGTAGAAACTGTGAACGCTATCACGTTCATCTTTGCCTTGTTGCCAGCGGCTCATTTTCCTGTCAGTAACGAGAAGGTAGGTCTTTGAGGGCTTTTTTAGACTGTGCGCAATGACTCTAAGAAGGACCTGATTATGACTTTTCGCCATTGTGTCGCGGTTGATCTCGGCGCATCCAGCGGGCGCGTGATGCTGGCGCGTTACGACAGCAAACACCGTACCCTGACGCTACGTGAAATTCACCGTTTTGTGAACTGCCTACAAAAAACAGACGGGTTTGACACCTGGGACATCGACAGTCTGGAAAAGGATATCCGTCTTGGTCTGAAGAAAGTCTGCAATGAAGGCATTCTTATCGACAGCATCGGCATCGACACCTGGGGCGTCGATTATGTCCTGCTGGATAAACAAGGTCAGCGTGTCGGCCTGCCGGTCTCCTACCGCGATAACCGTACCACGGGCATCATGCCGCAAGCGCTGGTCCAGATCGGCAAAAGCGAAATCTATCGCCGCAGCGGGATTCAGTTTCTGCCGTTTAACACCATCTATCAGCTACGCGCGCTGACGAAACAACAGCCTGAGTTAACGGCGCAGGTCGCTCATGCGCTGCTGATGCCCGATTATTTCAGCTACCGCCTGACCGGTGAAATGAACTGGGAATACACCAACGCCACGACCACCCAGTTGGTCAATATCAATACCGATGACTGGGACGATACCCTGCTGGCGTGGACTGGCGCGAAAAAGAGCTGGTTCGGTCGCCCCTCGCACCCTGGCAATGTTATCGGCGACTGGATTTGCCCGCAGGGCAACCGTATTCCGGTGGTAGCCGTCGCCAGCCACGATACCGCCAGCGCCGTTATTGCCTCTCCGCTGGCAAATAAACATAGCGCTTACCTGTCTTCAGGCACCTGGTCATTGATGGGTTTTGAAAGCAAAATGCCCTACACCACTGATGAGGCGCTGGCCGCCAATATCACCAACGAGGGCGGCGCGGAAGGGCGTTATCGGGTACTGAAAAACATTATGGGTTTGTGGCTGCTCCAGCGCGTGCTGAAAGAACGGCGCATTACCGATCTGCCTGCGCTTATCGCCCAAACAGAAGCGCTGCCGGCCTGCCGTTTCCTGATTAACCCGAATGACGATCGCTTTATCAATCCTGACGATATGCGCGCTGAAATCCAGGCCGTCTGTCGCGAGACCGACCAGCCCGTTCCCGTCAGCGATGCCGAACTGGCGCGCTGCATTTTCGACAGTCTGGCGCTGTTGTATGCCGACATTCTGCACGAACTGGCAAATCTGCGCGGCGAAAAATTTACCCAACTGCATATTGTCGGCGGCGGATGCCAAAACTCGCTACTCAACCAGTTGTGCGCCGATGCATGTGGCATTCGCGTGATAGCCGGGCCGGTTGAAGCCTCCACCCTTGGCAATATTGGTATTCAGCTTATGACCCTCGACGAATTAAACAACGTCGATGACTTCCGTCAGGTCGTCAGCGCTAACTACGACCTGACAACCTATATCCCTAATCCTGATAGTGAAATTGCCCGCCACGTTGCGCAGTTTCAACCCAAACGACAGACAAAGGAGCTTTGCGCATGACCACTCAACTGGAACAAGCCTGGGAACTGGCAAAACAACGTTTCGCCGCAGTAGGTATTGATGTCGAGGAGGCGCTGCGCCAGCTCGATCGCCTGCCGGTTTCCATGCACTGCTGGCAGGGCGACGATGTTGCCGGATTCGAGAACCCGGAAGGTTCGCTGACGGGCGGAATTCAATCGACCGGCAACTATCCGGGCAAAGCGCGTAACGCCACCGAACTGCGCGCCGATCTGGAACAGGCGCTGCGTCTGATCCCAGGCCCAAAACGGCTGAACCTACACGCCATTTACCTTGAGTCGGATACGCCGGTTGCTCGCGACCAGATCAAACCGGAGCATTTTAAAAACTGGGTGGAGTGGGCGAAAGCGAACCGGCTGGGGCTGGATTTCAACCCCACCTGTTTTTCTCATCCACTGAGCGCTGACGGTTTTACCCTCTCTCATCCAGACGCGAAAATTCGCCAGTTCTGGATCGATCACTGCAAGGCCAGCCGCCGCGTCTCGGCATACTTTGGTGAGCAGCTCGGTACGCCGTCGGTGATGAACATCTGGATTCCGGACGGCATGAAAGACATTACCGTCGACCGTTTAGCCCCGCGCCAGCGCCTGCTGGAAGCGCTGGATGAGGTCATTAGCGAGAAATTCGACCCGGCGCACCACATCGACGCCGTTGAGAGCAAACTGTTTGGCATCGGCGCGGAAAGCTACACCGTCGGCTCCAATGAGTTCTACATGGGCTACGCCACCAGCCGTCAGACCGCGCTGTGCCTGGATGCGGGACACTTCCATCCCACTGAAGTGATTTCCGACAAAATTTCCGCCGCCATGCTCTACGTGCCACGGCTGCTGCTGCACGTCAGCCGCCCGGTACGCTGGGATAGCGACCACGTGGTGCTCCTGGACGATGAAACCCAGGCAATTGCCAGCGAGATCGTCCGTCATAACCTGTTCGACCGTGTGCATATCGGCCTGGATTTCTTCGACGCCTCTATCAACCGTGTCGCCGCGTGGGTTATCGGTACCCGCAACATGAAAAAAGCGCTGCTGCGCGCTCTGCTGGAACCCACAGATCAACTGCGTCAGCTTGAGGCCAGCGGCGATTACACCGCGCGTCTGGCGCTGCTGGAAGAGCAGAAATCTCTGCCGTGGCAGGCCGTCTGGGAAATGTATTGCCAGCGTCACGACACGCCGACTGGCAGCCAGTGGCTGGACAGCGTTCGCACCTACGAAAAAGAGATCCTGAGCAAACGTAGCTGACAGCGACACCTGATCTGTAGGCCGGATAAGACGCCCGCGTCACCATCCGGCAATAAATGAAACACGATTGCCGGATGGCGCTGCGCTTATCCGGCCTACGTAAGACCCGAATAACCTTCGGGCAATGAATGGGAACACGAACATGCAAAATATTACCGATTCCTGGTTTGTCCAGGGCATGATTAAAGCCACGTCTGATGCGTGGCTGAAAGGGTGGGACGAACGTAATGGCGGTAACCTGACACTGCGTCTGGATGAAACCGATATCGCGCCTTTTGCGGCTAATTTCCACGAAAAACCGCGCTATATCGCGCTAAGTCAACCCATGCCGCTGCTGGCGAATACGCCGTTTATCGTTACCGGTTCCGGCAAATTCTTTCGCAACGTGCAGCTCGATCCGGCAGCCAATTTAGGCGTGGTCAAAATCGACAGCGACGGCGCAGGCTACCACATTCTGTGGGGCTTAACCCACGACGCGGTACCCACCTCTGAACTCCCGGCGCATTTCCTTTCCCACTGCGAACGCATCAAAGCTACCCACGGCAAAGACCGCGTCATTATGCATTGCCATGCGACTAACCTGATCGCCCTCACCTACGTACTGGAAAACAACACTGCGCTGATCACCCGCAAACTGTGGGAAGGCAGCACCGAATGCCTGGTGGTATTCCCGGACGGTGTCGGCATTCTGCCATGGATGGTGCCAGGCACCGATGAAATCGGCCAGGCCACCGCGCAAGAAATGCAGAAACATTCGCTGGTACTGTGGCCGTTCCACGGCGTGTTCGGAAGCGGACCTACGCTGGATGAAACCTTCGGTTTGATAGATACCGCAGAGAAATCCGCTGAGGTATTAGTCAAAATCTATTCGATGGGCGGTATGAAGCAGACCATCACGCGCGAAGAACTGGTCGCACTCGGCAAACGTTTTGGCGTGACACCGCTGGCCAGCGCCGTAGCGCTGTACTAATACCTCCCAACTCAACGCCGGATGCGGCTTTGCCTTATCCGGCCTACAGGACGGTGCGCATTTTACCGTAGGCCCGATAAGCGTAGCGCCATCGGGCAACAGGGAATTTTTTTAAGGAGAATAGTGATGAGCTTTATGTTGGCACTGCCAAAAATTAGCCTGCATGGCGCTGGAGCGATTGCCGATATGGTGAACCTCGTGGCGAATAAGCAATGGGGCAAAGCGCTGATCGTTACCGATGGTCAACTGGTAAAGCTGGGCCTGCTGGATAGCCTGTTTAGCGCACTGGATAAACATCAAATGTCTTACCACCTGTTTGATGAGGTGTTCCCAAACCCGACAGAAGAGCTGGTGCAGAAAGGTTTTGCGGCATATCAGAGCGCAGAATGTGACTACATTATCGCCTTCGGCGGCGGCAGCCCGATCGATACCGCAAAAGCGGTGAAAATTCTGACCGCCAACCCAGGTCCATCTACCGCCTACTCCGGCGTCGGCAAAGTGAAAAACGCCGGCGTACCGCTGGTAGCGATTAACACTACGGCAGGTACCGCGGCAGAGATGACCAGCAACGCGGTGATTATCGACTCTGCCCGTAAGGTCAAAGAGGTGATTATCGACCCGAACATCATCCCGGATATTGCCGTGGATGACGCCAGCGTTATGCTGGAAATCCCCGCTTCTGTGACCGCCGCAACCGGCATGGATGCCCTGACCCATGCGGTGGAAGCCTATGTCTCCGTTGGCGCGCATCCGCTCACCGACGCTAACGCGCTGGAAGCGATTCGCTTAATCAATGTGTGGCTACCGAAAGCGGTTGACGATGGCCATAACCTCGAAGCCCGTGAGCAAATGGCATTCGGCCAGTACCTGGCGGGTATGGCGTTCAACAGCGCCGGTTTGGGGCTGGTTCACGCGCTGGCGCACCAGCCGGGCGCAACCCACAACCTGCCGCACGGCGTCTGCAACGCTATCCTGCTGCTAATTGTCGAGAACTTTAACCGTCCGAATGCCGTCGAGCGTTTTGCCCGCATTGCACAGGCGATGGGCGTGGAGACGCGCGGTATGTCTGACGAAGCCGCAAGTCAGGAAGCGATTAACGCTATCCGTACGCTGAGCAAACGCGTCGGCATTCCAGAAGGTTTCAGCAAGCTGGGCGTCACAAAAGAAGATATCGAAGGCTGGCTGGATAAAGCCCTCGCCGACCCGTGCGCGCCGTGTAACGCGCGCACCGCCAGCCGCGATGAAGTTCGCGGGCTGTACCTGGAGGCGTTATGATCCGCAAAGCCTTTGTGATGCAGGTAAATGCCGACGCGCACGAGGAGTATCAGCGTCGTCATAACCCAATCTGGCCGGAGCTGGAAGCCGTATTAAAATCTCACGGCGCGCATCACTACGCGATTTATCTCGATCAGGAGCGCAATCTGCTGTTCGCCACCGTTGAGATTGAATCCGAGGAGCGCTGGAACGCCGTTGCCAGCACCGACGTTTGCCAGCGTTGGTGGAAACATATGCGTGACGTTATGCCCGCGAATCCGGATAACAGCCCGGTCAGCGCAGAGCTAAAAGAGGTGTTCTATCTGCAGTAAGTCGTGTGCCCGGTGGCGCAAGCTTACCGGGCCTACGGTTTTATTTTTTGTCGGCCGGATAAGGCGGTTACGCCGCCATCCGGCAATTTCAATTCTGCTCCGCTACCAGGATAGCCTGAGTATCCGGTTCCAGCGCTTTAAAGATATGCGCCTGGTCGCCGGGATAACAAATGTAATCGCCCTCCGCCAGCTCTTCCGGCGCCTCGGTTAAGCCGACGAGGGCTTTTCCCTGCGTAACAATAATATGTTCCACCGACCCCGGCGGATGCGGGTGAGAGATCCGGTCGGCCCCCGGCTGCGTCAACAGCAGATAGATATCACGCCGCGCGCCGGGCGGACACGCCGCCAGTAATATCGCCTGATAATGCGCCTGCTCCGCCACGACTTTGGTGCCTTCTCCGCGGCGAATCACCTGCGTTTTTTGTACCTGCGGCTCCAGCAGCCTGGCAAAGGGAATGTCGAGCGCGACGCATAGCGACCATAACGTCTCCAGGCTGGGGTTGCCGTTCCCTGCTTCCAGTTGTGAAAGCGTAGATTTAGCGATGCCTGCGCGCCGCGCAATCTCCGCCAGCGACAGTCCGGTTCGCTGGCGTTCGCGTACCAGACTTCTGGCAATGACGCTAATAGGTTGTGTCATAAAGCATCCAACGTTCACTATAACGAACGAAATGTTCGTCTTGTAAAGCAAATCTGTTCCGTTCATTATAATGAAAATTCGTTCGATATGACTAAAGAAGATGAAACACTATTTTTCCTGTCTCAAGGGAGACACGATAAAAGCGATATTTTTAGTGTGCCTGGCCGTGGGCGTCGTCGGCATGCCCTATGGCTCACTGGCGATGGCCTACGGTTTCCCACTGTGGGTGCCGTTTGTCCTCTCTATTTTTGTACTGGCGGGCGCGTCCGAATTTATGTTTATCGGCATTGTTGCCAGCGGCGGCAATCCGTTAGCGGCGGCGGCGGCAGGACTGCTGGTGAATGCGCGCCACGTGCCGTTTGGCGTAACGGTGCGCGATTTGGTTGGCACCCGCGCCGCCAGCTTTTTCGGCTGCCATATTATGAATGATGAGAGCGTGGTGTTCGGCCTGTCGCAAAAAACACCCGAACAACGTAAAGCCGCCTACTGGCTATGCGGTCTGGGCGTCGCCCTATTCTGGCCGATTGGCACACTGATTGGCGCAGGTGTCGGCAAACTGCTCCCGGCCCCAGAAACCATCGGTCTGGATGCCGTATTCCCGGTAATCTTACTGGCGCTGGTGATCCCGGCGTTTAAAAACCGCACCACATTGATTCGTGGTTGCAGCGGCGCCGCGCTGTCGCTTGCCGCCGTTCCCTTTGTGGCTGCCGGATTGCCGGTGTTGCTTTCGCTGCTTGGCCTACTGGCGAGGAAAAAATAATGGGCAATATGACGCTATTTATTATCGGTATTGCTCTTTTGTCTGCGGGAACCTATTTGATGCGCCTCGGCGGCGCGAAACTTGGCAGCCGTCTGGCGCTGTCTGAGCGTTCACAGGCGCTGCTCTCGGATGCGGCAACGGTGCTGCTATTCTCCGTCGCGCTGGCGACCACCTTTTACGAAGGCGAACATTTTGCCGGAATGGCGCGCGTTCTTGGGGTTGGCTTCGCCGTATTTTTAGCCTGGCGTAAAATGCCGCTTATTGTGGTGATTATCGCCGCTGCAGTGGTGACCGCGTTATTACGAATGGCGGGTATTAATTAACGTCTTACAGAATAGTTGGACGTGACACCCTATAAGTGATGAAGGCTGGGCCGCCCTATGCTGAAGTGGCCCAGAACTTTCGCATCAGGGGGATAAATGCTTTCCATATAAATGCCGATCCTCAATGACACTACCAGTACCTTCCAGCGTGACGTCAACATCTTGTGATAGCTTCAGATTACTGGTTTTTCTAATAACTCTCTTTAGTTAATGTTTACGTCAGCTATTTTTACAGATATTGCCTGATGAAGAATACATGAACGAAAAAAGCGCCTGATCGGCGCTTTTTATTGGCGTTATAGCGTAATTTTATAGGCACTTGCGCCAGCCTGCGCGCAGTTAATGTGCCGTCACTCAACGCAGGCGGTTATAATCATCCACCATCTCGTTATAACTTCTCAACGACGCCGGATAAGAATCCGCAACCATCCATCCTGTTGCAGGGTCCTGCACCCGTTTCTTTTCAAAATCAGAATACTCAACATTGTCTCTGATGCGACGAATATATTTTTTAGCTTGTAGCTGATAATCAGCCGCAGAGCTGATGAAAGAAGAATTACGGCCATCAGTATTCACTTCTTTCAATTGCGCAATCATTGTTTCCAGTTCCGCGACTTTTTTCATCATCGCTTCGGCATCAAAGGTATCGGCAGAAATAACCTTGTTGATCTGCTTTGCCGAAATCATGACAGCCAGAGAATAATAGTTAAATGTTTTACCTTCCGCTTCTTCTATTCTCTTCAACTGTGTCAATTGCCGCCTGTCATTTATTTCCTGAATAGCCTCATGATATTTTTCCGAGACGGGTTTAAAATCCTCGATATTCTTCAGTAATGTCTGATGCAGCGCCTTACCTTTAGCAAAGGCATCATCTTTATAGTTTTCCTGGGTATAATATTTTTCCATTTCGTTAATGGTATTACCCGGCGCGACGGCGCTATCAATATAGCTAACGGCAACGCCATCAATAGGCTCAAGTAATGGCGTTAAGGCGGCCACCTGTTTCATCTCTTTCTGGCAATTCGTTATGTAAGACTCCGTAATACCATAAATGCCATAAACCAGGCTCTCTTTCCCTGTCGGACCTTTTTTAAAGTCTTTCACCCAATCCGCGTAACGCGCCAGACTGCGCTGAACGGGCAATTGAAGTTTATTAAAACAATCGATATAGACATCCATTTTTTCACTATAAACTTCTTCAGCGTCAACCTCCGGCTGAGCTGGCGTTTCTGGCTTCGCCGCCGGGGGCTGAGTTGCCGTTTCTGGCTTCGCTGCTGGGGGCTGCGCTGGACTTTCGCCAGATTGCGTTTCCGGCGTCTGAGAAGGCGCTGGTGTCGCAGGCTGACTGCTGGCGGCCGACGTCGCCTCGGTTTTAACATTATTGTCATCACATCCTGTTGCGCCCAGGGTCATTAGCGCAATGATTATCGCTGAGGATAATAAATTCCTTTTCATTTAATTGCCTTTTGTATATTTACGTTGGGGTTCTCTTATTTTAACGAACACATTGATATTGATAATGTTAATTATAATGAAATATGCATTAAGTATTTTTTGTGTTGAATAATCCACATACCTGTTTTTTTTCATTAAAATGAATCTGTAAATTTCAATGATATTATTTATAGGTTATTCTAATGAAAAAGGATTTGTTATCATCAATTATTATCGCTATGCTGATGACTGCCGGGCTAAGCGCTTGTGATGAAAAAAAAGCGGACGAACAACCTGTAGCTCAGAGTGCGGATTCATCAGCGAGCAATACACAATCCACATCAGCGGAAAGCGCAGATGCGAACAATGTTCTTAACCAAAAGCTGAATGTTTACATTGATTGTTATAATAATCTCCAGGCAGATATTTACCGTGCTGTAAATCGTTATGCTAACACATTCGACGATTTCCGCACCGGTCCTACCGGTAAGGAAGACGATCCCTCTCCGCTGGTTCCTGTGTATCCTGCATTTATCCAGGACTGCCGGAAAGACATCAAGGCGGCGGCTGAATTAAAGCCGGCGTTTGCCTCTCTGGATAGTGCTGCTCTGGCATTTATTAATGCGGCTGGGCCACTAGCTGAAACAATCAATAGTATGAATAAATACTATGATCAAGATAACTTCAAGGATGATGCCTTTGCTGGCGCTAAAGCGTTCCATAAAACGTTTATAAAACAGTTCGATGAGTTTGATCCCATTGCGAAAAAATATATCGCCGAGATTACCATTATGAGTAAGCAGCATGCGGCTAATGAAATTAAGGCGACCGAGAAGAAAGAAGGTAAATCCATTAAGTACTATACACTTTTGACGATGCAGGAAGCCGAGACGCTTAATGACGCTGTAGCTGATGCTTCTTTTGATGTGGCGGCAGTAAGCAAACAGCTCGCTGATTTTGAAGAGCATACTCAGCAGCTCGGTGATAAAACAAAGGTTGATATGGATAAACACCAGCATTTCCCTGGTTTTATTGATCGCCTGGAAAAATTTCAGGGCAAGGTGAAAAAACGCATTCGGCGCGTGCGCGATAACGTGGCGTATACCGCGCATGAGCAGGACTACCTCAATAGCGGCAGCGGCGATATGGTAGATGGTTCTTATGAGGCTGTGGTTAAAGCTTATAACGAGCTCATCAATACCTATAATAGCTATCATCTTGAGCGTGAGTTCTAAGCTTTTCACGCTGCAAATCGCGTGCATATGACCGCTGAACTGAGCAAATAAGTCGTTAGCGACTGTCGAAAGAGCGCCCCAAGGGCGCTTTTTTCGCTCGAAGTACCGGGTAGCAAGCGCTTCGTGAATGGCTGGAATAAGCTGCGGCCCAGCATAAAAACGATTAAAACCTGTATGGCCTCGCCACTATACGTGATTCCGTTATCAAGAGAGGCTGTAAAATTGAGAAAATATATATTTTACGCAAATGTAGAGGGTACTATTTTAGTCTGCGATTAACCGCTGCGGATGGGTATAAATCGTCGCCCGACCCGGCTTACAGAACCCCACCAGCGTAAGATTACACCGTTCAGCGACGTCAACCGCGAGCGTGGTGGCAGCAGAAACCGCAAACAAAATTTCCACACCGCACATCGCGGACTTCTGCACCATTTCGTAACTCGCGCGACTGGAAACCAGCGCCGCGCCTTGCCGCCATTCCTCACCTTCCGTAGCGCGGCGGCCGAGCAGTTTATCCAGCGCAACGTGGCGTCCGACATCTTCATGGCCCCCCGCCAGTTCACCCGACGGCATGACCCACGCCGCAGCGTGCGTACAACCCGTCAGCTTACCCGTCGGTTGAAAATCATTCAGATGTTTTAACGCGCGATCAAGGTTACCGAGATTAAACGTTTGGCTAAACGGCAGCGGTTGCACCGGCTTACCGATGTCATTGAGCTGTTCCACGCCACACACGCCGCAACCGGTGCGTCCGGCCAACGCGCGACGACGCGCTTTCAGCCCCATAAATCGACGGCTGGAAAGATCAATCTGCACTTCAAGTCCGTTACAGGACGGCACAACGTCCATGCCATAGATTTCACGCGGGCTGTCAATGATCCCTTCCGACAGAGAAAACCCCATTGCGAAATGCGTCAGATCTTTCGGAGAGGCCATCATAACGACATGCGAAATACCGTTATACACCAGTGCCACTGGCACTTCCTCGGCAACATCATCAAGTTGGGGGGACTGCAAATCCTCGCGTTTCCAGAGAGTCAACTGGCGTGAGGTTGTGAAATCAGTCACATTTAGGACTTCTTCAAACAGTATATTGTTCACTTTCTTTTAACCATATAAGAACACGCACACCAACATTATGGTATTCTGTTACAACTCCTCCCGGATGGAGGAAAATTTATCCAATTCTGAACCTTTGCGGGCCCGTCCGCAAAGAAAAATAACAACCACTCCCTGAGCGTTTCGGATAGAGAAATGTGAAAGAGAAGTGACAATGTCGAAACAAGGAGCAAACCATGCAGGTCAGCAGAAGGCAGTTCTTTAAGATCTGCGCTGGCGGTATGGCAGGCACCACGGCGGCGGCACTGGGCTTCGCGCCCGGCGTAGCGCTAGCGGAAACACGGCAATATAAACTGCTGCGCACCCGCGAAACCCGTAACACCTGCACCTACTGTTCCGTTGGCTGCGGGCTGTTGATGTACAGCCTCGGCGACGGTGCGAAAAACGCCAAAGCATCTATTTTCCATATCGAAGGGGACCCGGATCATCCGGTAAGCCGTGGCGCGCTGTGCCCGAAAGGGGCCGGTCTGGTGGACTTTATCCACTCTGAAAGCCGCCTGAAATTCCCGCAATACCGCGCGCCGGGTTCAGATAAGTGGCAACAGATCAGTTGGGAAGAAGCGTTTGACCGCATCGCTAAACTGATGAAGGAAGATCGCGACGCCAACTATCAGGCGCAGAACGCCGAAGGCGTTACCGTTAACCGCTGGCTCACCACCGGGATGCTGTGCGCTTCCGCATCCAGTAACGAGACGGGTTATTTAACGCAAAAATTCTCCCGCGCGCTGGGTATGCTCGCGGTCGACAACCAGGCGCGTGTCTGACACGGACCAACGGTAGCAAGTCTTGCTCCAACATTTGGTCGCGGTGCGATGACCAACCACTGGGTCGACATCAAGAACGCCAACCTCGTCGTGGTGATGGGCGGTAACGCCGCAGAAGCTCACCCGGTCGGGTTCCGCTGGGCGATGGAAGCCAAAATTCACAACGGCGCGAAACTGATTGTGATCGATCCGCGCTTCACGCGTACCGCGTCGGTGGCCGATTTTTATGCGCCAATACGCTCTGGTACTGACATTGCCTTCTTGTCAGGCGTGATGCTGTATCTGCTGACTAACGAAAAATACAACCGTGAATACACCGAGGCCTATACCAATGCCAGCCTGATCGTGCGTGAAGATTTTGGCTTCGATGATGGTCTGTTCACCGGCTATGACGCAGACAAGCGGCAGTACGATAAAACCAGTTGGCACTATGAGCTGGACGAAAACGGTTTTGCCAAACGCGATACGACACTGCAACACCCGCGCTGTGTCTGGAATCTGTTGAAACAGCATGTATCACGCTATACGCCGGACGTGGTAGAAAATATCTGCGGTACGCCGAAAGCGGACTTCCTGAAAGTGTGCGAGTACATTGCAGAAACCAGCGCAAAAGATAAAACCGCGTCGTTCCTGTACGCGCTGGGCTGGACGCAGCATTCCATCGGTGCGCAGAACATCCGTACTATGGCGATGATCCAGCTTCTGCTCGGTAACATGGGGATGGCGGGCGGCGGCGTTAACGCCCTGCGCGGTCACTCCAATATTCAGGGACTGACCGACTTAGGACTGCTGTCGCAAAGTCTGCCGGGCTATCTGACGCTGCCGAGCGAAAAACAGACCGATTTGCAAACCTATCTGGCTGCCAATACGCCGAAGCCATTGTTGAAGGATCAGGTCAACTACTGGGGCAACTATCCGAAATTCTTCGTCTCGATGATGAAGGCCTTCTTTGGTGATAAAGCGACAGCGGAAAATAGCTGGGGCTTTGACTGGCTACCGAAGTGGGACAAAGGGTACGACGTGTTGCAGTACTTCGAGATGATGAAACAGGGTAAGGTCAACGGCTATATCTGCCAGGGCTTTAACCCGGTGGCCTCATTCCCGAACAAAAACAAAGTGGTCGCGTCGCTTTCCAAACTGAAGTACCTGGTGACTATCGATCCGCTCAACACCGAAACGTCCACCTTCTGGCAAAACCACGGTGAGTCGAACGACGTTGATCCCGCAAAAATCCAGACCGAAGTGTTCCGTCTGCCTTCCACCTGTTTTGCCGAGGAAAATGGTTCCATCGTTAACTCCGGTCGCTGGCTGCAGTGGCACTGGAAGGGCGCGGACGCCCCGGGAATTGCCATGACCGACGGCGAAATCCTCGCCGGTATCTTCTTACGCCTGCGTAAGATGTACTCTGAACAGGGCGGCGCCAACCCGGAACAGGTGCTGAATATGACCTGGAACTACACCAAACCATACGAACCCGCCTCTGAAGAAGTGGCGATGGAAAGTAACGGTAAAGCGCTGGCCGATCTTATCGACCCGGCAACCGGCGCGGTGGTGGTGAAGAAAGGTCAACAGCTCAGTTCGTTCGCGCAACTGCGCGATGACGGTACGACGTCCAGCGGCTGCTGGATTTTCGCCGGTAGCTGGACGCCGGAAGGCAACATGATGGCGCGTCGTGATAACGCCGACCCGTCTGGTCTCGGCAACACGCTGGGCTGGGCATGGGCATGGCCGCTTAACCGCCGCATTCTGTATAACCGCGCTTCCGCCGATCCGCAGGGTAACCCCTGGGACCCGAAACGTCAGCTACTGAAATGGGAAGGCGGAAAATGGGCCGGATGGGATATTCCGGACTACAGTGCCGCTGCGCCAGGCAGCGACGTCGGACCGTTTATCATGCAGCCGGAAGGGATGGGTCGCCTGTTTGCTATCGATAAGATGGCGGAAGGGCCGTTCCCGGAACACTACGAACCGTTTGAAACGCCGCTGGGCACTAACCCGCTGCACCCGAACGTTATCTCTAACCCTGCCGCCCGTATCTTTAAAGACGATGCCGACGCGCTGGGTAAAGCGGATAAGTTCCCGTATGTCGGAACCACTTACCGTCTGACCGAGCACTTCCACTACTGGACCAAGCACGCGTTGCTTAACGCTATCGCCCAGCCGGAACAGTTTGTGGAAATTGGCGAGAAGCTGGCGAATAAGCTCGGCATCGCGCATGGCGATACCGTGAAGGTCTCCTCGAACCGCGGCTATATCAAAGCCAAAGCAGTGGTGACCAAGCGTATTCGCACGCTGAAAGCGGACGGCAAGGATATCGATACCATCGGTATTCCTATTCACTGGGGCTACGAAGGCGTGGCGAAAAAAGGCTTTATCGCCAATACGTTAACGCCTTTCGTCGGTGATGCGAACACGCAAACGCCGGAGTTTAAATCCTTCCTTGTGAACGTGGAAAAGGTGTAACGGAGACGACCTATGGCTTATCAATCGCAAGACATCATTCGTCGTTCCGCCACTAACGGTTTCACCCCCGCGCCCCAGGCGCGGGACCACCAGGAAGAGGTGGCGAAACTCATCGACGTCACCACCTGTATCGGCTGTAAAGCGTGTCAGGTGGCGTGCTCCGAGTGGAACGACATCCGTGATGAAGTGGGCAATAACGTCGGGGTGTATGACAACCCGGCGGACTTAACCGCGAAATCCTGGACGGTGATGCGCTTCTCGGAAGTGGAACAGAACGACAAACTGGAGTGGCTGATCCGTAAGGATGGCTGTATGCACTGCGCCGATCCAGGCTGCCTGAAGGCCTGTCCGGCGGAAGGGGCGATCATTCAGTACGCTAACGGTATTGTCGACTTCCAGTCCGAGCAGTGTATCGGCTGCGGCTACTGTATCGCTGGCTGCCCGTTCAACGTGCCGCGCCTCAACCCGGAAGACAACCGCGTCTATAAATGTACGCTGTGCGTTGACCGTGTGGTGGTCGGCCAGGAACCGGCCTGCGTGAAGACCTGTCCAACCGGCGCCATTCATTTTGGCTCGAAAGAGGATATGAAAACGCTGGCGGGCGAGCGGGTGGCGGAACTAAAAACCCGTGGTTATGACAACGCGGGTCTGTACGATCCGGCGGGCGTAGGCGGTACGCATGTCATGTACGTGCTGCATCATGCCGACAAGCCGAATCTGTATCACGGTCTGCCGGAGAACCCGGAAATCAGCGAAACCGTTAAGTTCTGGAAAGGCGTCTGGAAACCGCTCGCCGCGTTCGGTTTTGCCGCGACCTTTGCCGCCAGCGTCTTCCACTATGTCGGCGTCGGCCCGAGCCGCGCGGAAGAGGAAGATGACAACCTGCATGAAGAGAAAGACGAGGTGCGCAAATGAAACGACGTGACACCATCGTGCGCTATACGGCGCCGGAACGCATCAACCACTGGATCGTCGCCTTCTGCTTCGTGCTGGCGGCGGTGAGTGGGCTGGGCTTTTTATTCCCATCCTTCAACTGGTTGATGCATATCCTGGGCACCCCACAACTGGCGCGAATTCTGCACCCGTTTGTGGGCGTGGTTATGTTTGCCTCGTTCATCATCATGTTTTTCCGTTATTGGCACCACAATCTAATCAATCGGGATGATATCTTTTGGGCGAAGAATATTCGTAAGATCGTCGTCAACGAGGAAGTGGGTGACACCGGGCGTTATAACTTCGGTCAGAAATGCGTATTCTGGGCGGCGATTATCTTCCTGGTGCTGCTGCTGGTAAGCGGGGTAATTATCTGGCGTCCGTACTTTGCGCCTGCTTTCTCAATCCCGGTGATCCGATTCGCGTTAATGTTGCATTCTTTTGCCGCAGTAGCGTTAATTGTGGTTATCATGGTGCATATCTACGCCGCCCTTTGGGTGAAAGGCACCATTACCGCGATGGTGGAAGGCTGGGTAACCCGGTCGTGGGCGAAGAAACATCACCCGCGCTGGTACCGAGAAGTCCGCAAGACAACGGAAAAAGAAACTGAATGAGTATTCGCATAATCCCGCAAGATGAGCTGGGGTCGAGCGAGAAACGTACGGCGGATATGATTCCGCCGTTATTGTTCCCCCGACTCAAAAACGTCTACAACCGCCGCGCCGAACGTCTGCGCGAGCTGGCTGAAAATAACCCGCTGGGCGATTACCTGCGCTTTGCCGCGCTTATCGCGCACGCGCAGGAAGTGGTGCTGTACGACCATCCGCTGGAGATGGATCTGACCGCACGCATTAAAGAAGCGAACGACCAGGGCAAGCCGCCGCTGGATATCCACGTGCTGCCGCGTGATAAGCACTGGCAAAAACTGCTGCATTCGTTAATTGCCGAGCTAAAACCCGAGATGAGCGGCCCCGCGCTGGCGGTGATTGAGAACCTGGAGAAAGCCTCAGAGCAGGAGCTGGAGCAGATGGCCAGCGCGCTGTTTGCCTCGGATTTTGCCTCCGTCAGCAGCGATAAAGCCCCGTTTATCTGGGCCGCGCTCTCCCTTTACTGGGCGCAAATGGCCAGCTTGATTCCAGGCAAAGCCCGCGCGGAATACGGTGAAGCGCGCCAGTATTGCCCGGTGTGCGGTTCGATGCCGGTCTCCAGCATGGTGCAAATCAGCACCACGCAGGGGCTGCGTTATCTGCACTGTAACCTGTGCGAAACCGAATGGCACGTCGTGCGCGTAAAATGCAGTAACTGCGAACAGAGCCGCGACTTACACTACTGGTCGCTGGAAAATGAGCAGGCTGCGGTGAAAGCCGAAAGCTGCGGCGATTGCGGGACTTACCTGAAGATTCTCTATCAGGAAAAAGACCCGAAAGTGGAAGCAGTGGCCGACGACCTCGCCTCGCTGGTGCTGGACGCGCGCATGGAACAGGAGGGCTTCGCCCGCAGTTCCATCAACCCGTTCCTGTTCCCGGGGGAAGGGGAATAAGTTCTCTGGTATACCGGCTAGCAATCTACGTTAGCCGGATCATTGCTCAATAACGCAATGCTTGTATAACGTTTCTCGGGTCGTTGGCAATGGCGCGAAGTAACGCTTTGGCTGGCCCTGTTGGTGAACGTCTTCCTTGCTCCCAGTTGCGCAGCGTATCCACGTTGACCGAAATCAGTTCTGCAAACTTAGATTGCGACAACCCAGATGCCTGCCGTATTTCTTTAATCTTCATTGCATCAATATGAAAGGTACGAGAAGGCTCACGGGTCCCTTCAATGATTTCATTCATTTGAGACATACTTTGAGTTAATCGCTCAAATAACACTTTATCCATCTACCACCTCTCATTCAGCATACGAAGCACCGCTTTTTCCTGCGGCGTGAGATCATCTTTAATGCCTTTTTGATAAATCAGAAGCAAGCGAATCTCATACCGTTGACTACGGTGAAAATAGATAATTCGCACGCCACTACGCTTTCCTTTGCCTCGCGCTCCCCAGCGCATTTTTCTCAGGCCGCCCGTTTCCTGAATGACATCACCACAATCTGGATGCTGAGCCATAAAAACCTGAAGCTTATGGTATTCATCATCATCGAGCAGTTTTTTAACATCTTCAGTAAAGAGTTCCGTTTCTATAAATTGCATATTCCATACGCCATTGGCTTATAGTAGTGAAAATAATCTATACGTCAATGGCGTATAGCATCATCATTTCACAGTACAAAAATTAAAAACCCAGCGCCAACCGCATTCCATTTTTTGCGAACCTCTATCCAGAATCATCATCCCCTCGTTTCACCACTTTCCATCCCCAACGAACCAGGTTATAAACTGTACATACATACAGTCAAAGGAGCGTTATATGCCACTGGAAAAAGGAATTGCCGAACTGGTCGCTGGGTTTATCGCCGCGGGACGCCCCTCTTCTCGCGAACAGAATATTGATGACCGGAGGGCGGGCTATATTGCCAGCACGTCGCTGGCGGGCGAGAAAGAGATTCGCGTAAAATCGGAAGATATCGTGCTGGAAGGGATGACATTTCGCGTCGTTTCGCCGCTAAACGCATCCGGTTCGCTACCCTGTATCCTCTACTATCACGGCGGCTGTTTTGTTAGCGGCGGCTTTCTGACTCATGACCCCCAGCTACGGCAACTGGCCTGGAAAAGCGGCTGTAGGGTGATTGCCATTCAGTATCGTCTTGCGCCAGAGCACACCTTCCCTGCGGCTCATGACGACGCTGAACGCGGGGCCAATATCGTCCATCAATACGCGGAGCAGTTAGGCATCGATCGTGAACGTATCACGCTTGCTGGCGACAGCGCTGGCGGGCATTTGGCATTGGTCAGCGCGCTACGCCTGAAATCCACCGCCCAATGGTCTCCGGCGAAGCTGCTGCTGATCTACCCGATGCTTGACGCTACTGCCAGTTTCCCCAGCTATGCCAGCAACGGGCAAGACTACATCATCACCCGCGATACGCTGCTATCGGGCTTCGAAATGTATCTCCACGGTACCGACCTCCGTCACCCGGAAGCCTAGTCCGATATGGCGTGAAGATTTTGCCGGTTTACCGCCGGTGCATATCCTCACCGCAGAGTTCGACCCACTGCGTGATGAAGGCGAAGCGCTATATCATCGTCTGAACGACCAGGGCGTGGCGTGTACTTGCCAGCGTTATCTCGGCGTTATCCACGGATTTTTCCAATTGGGCGGCGTGAGCAAGACGGCGCGGGACACAATACGCGACGTGGCCTGGCGCGCGGCCACTCGTGAATAAGCGCGGGCTCACACTACTCCTCCTCATTCCCGCCTTCTTCATACGGGCCGAACGGTTTCGCGGGTAGTACGATATAAATGCCTTCGAAAATTGCCCCGGCGGTCTCGCCGCCCAACAGTTCAACCTGCAACTGGACACGCGCTTTTTTACCCCGCGCCAGCCTGTCCAAATCACCGCTTAGCGAGCCCAAATCAGCCACGGCGTTTGGCTTTCCGCTAATCGGTTTACTGTAGCGAATATGGGCGTCAGCAAGAATAATCGTCCCGCCCAGGTGGCGTTCACGGAGCATCAGCCAGATAAGTCCCCATCCGGTCAGCGTCGCCAGGGAGAACAGGCTGCCGGCAAACACCGTGTGATGCGGATTTTGATTACCGGTTTCCGGCATCGTGGTAATAAATTTTTGCCCGGTGTACTGCTGAATGCGCACCCCCATCTTTTCGCTCAATGGAATGTGCTCATACCAGGCCTGCTGAAGCTGCCCGCACCAGTCACCGCGATGCAGGATATCATCCAGCGATGCTACCGGTTTAATCATCAGAAAATGGCGGATTGGCGTGGTTGTGGGCGTAGTAATCTCCCCCTGATTGACAAATCCGAGTTTGGCAAAGAACTCAACCGCATCTTCGCGCGCGCTGCAGGTGACGCGCTTAACGCCTTCCTGGCGGGCAACAGACTCCAGGGTCATCGCCATTAATGTCCCCAGCCCTTTATCCTGTACCGAGGGATGTACAGCCATAAAACGAATAGACGCCTCGTTATCTGCATTGATATACAGGCGGCCCACTGCAACTAAGTTTCCTTCTTCGTCCACCACCATTTGATGATGCGCCAACGCATCCCAGCCATCCCGTTCCGACCCTTTCGGCTGGTGCAGCGGTTTACGCAGCATCTCCCAGCGAAACTGGTAGTAACGTTCTAATTCTTCTTCTGTTTGCGGAACTCGAAGGTGATACATAGCCGTACTCTCTCTTGTTATCCGCGGCCACGCCGGAAGCTGACTCATACCTGGAGCCAGAATGTCACGGGACCGTCATTAACCAGCTCAACCTGCATATCGGCAGCGAAGCGTCCGGTTTGCGTGTTTATCGCCTGCTGGCGGCAGCGTTCGACAAAATATTCATAAAGCGCCTGCGCGCGATCCGGCGCAGCCCCGCCGGAAAAGCTTGGTCGCATACCGCGCTCGGTATCTGCCGCCAGCGTAAACTGCGACACCACCAGCACGCTGCCGCCAGCCTGTTGTACATTCAGATTCATCTTGCCGTCAGCATCGCTGAAGATACGGTATCCCAGCACGCGCTCGCACAGACGATTCGCTTTTTGTTCGTCATCTTCTTTTTCGACACCCAATAACACCAAAAGTCCTGGGCCGATTTCACCCGTCACCTCATCCTCCACGGTGACGCTGGCACGGGTTACGCGTTGAATTAATGCAATCATGGTTGGTCAGCTTCTTCTTGTTCTGCGGCTTGTTTGAGTTTTCGGTATTCCCCGAGAGTGACAGTTATTTCTGCGCCAAGCAAGACTATACACCAGGTCCAGTATACCCAGACAAACAGGATAGGGATCACTGCCAGTACGCCATAAATGAGCTGATATGACGGGAACATGGTGATATAAAGCGCGAAACCTTTCTTCCCGGCCTCGAACAGCAACGCTGCGACAAACGCGCCGACAAGGGCGTCACGGTTCGGTACGCGAGTTGTTGGGACAATACTGTAAAGTAACCAGAATGAGATCCACGAGAGCAGCAGCGGAAGGATGCGCAATACATTGTCGATGACCGTATTCAGATCGCTGGCCCAGCGTAAAGAAAGCAGATAGGAGCTGATCGCCAGACTGGCACCGGCGAGAAGCGGGCCGAGCGTGAGGATCATCCAGTACACCTCAAAAGAGTACACTTTTGGCCGTGTGCGTTTGCTGCGCCAGATAGTGTTTAAGGCGCTATCAATGGCGTACATCAACAGCAATGCCGTCACAATCAGTCCACAGGCGCCTACCGCCGTCATTTTGTTGGAGTTAGCGACAAACTGCTCAATATAGCGCTGAATCACGTCTCCGGTGGCTGGCATAAAGTTAGCAAAAATAAAATGGCGTAACTGAATGCTGACATCAGAAAACATCGGAAAAGCAGCGAAAAGGGCAAAAACGACGGCAATAAGCGGTACTAAGGAGAGTAATGAGACATAGGCGAGATTTCCCGCCAGAGTCGTCATATTATCCTCATCGATACGCTGCCATAATAGCTTGAGCCAGGCCCGAACAGGGCGCGTATGGCGTCCAGCTTTTTGGTGAACGGTTTTTAGCATAACAGCTTCGCGAAGTAGTCAGGGATGGTGGCTTTATCCTTCACCAGAATGCTGGTGATCCCCAGCTGGTTGGCCCCTTCTATATTATCGGCATTGTCGTCGAAAAAGACCGCATCGGCAGCGGAAAAACCTTCTTTCTGCAGGACGTGCTGATAAATACGCGCTTCCGGCTTACGCATTCCCAAGTCCTGCGATAAATAGATATGGTCGGCGGCAGCGCGCACCTCCGGGTATTCCTCCGGCCAGAAGTGGGTATGCAGTCGGTTAGTATTGGATAGCACCACCACGCGATGCCCCTGCTCGCGCAGTTTATGCATGATAGCAATCACTTCGGGCCGTAACCCGACAAATACCGCCTGCCAGCCGTGTGCAAATTGTTCATAACTGAGCGATAACGCCATTTCATGACAGAAAGCTTCAGCAAACGCTTCGTCCGTTATCTCACCGCGTTCATGTTGGTGAAAAGTCTCGCCCATCGTAAATTTTTGCTTCAGCGAAGCCAGCGGTACTCGACTCAGGTCGCTCCACACACCTAATACGCGGTTAAAGTCGATGTCGACAATCACATTACCTAAATCAAAGATGTAGAGCATGTCATTCTCCTTGCTAACCGGGGATGAATAACTGTAGCGGGAAAGGAGAAGTTTGACTATGTATCCCTTTATAAATCAATTAACAAAAAGACAATAGAAACGCAGACGATGTTCAATATCGCCTGCATCACAGCGCCGTTTTATTGGCCGGATAAAGCGCTGACGCGACCATCCGGCGCAAGGGCGCTTGTCACGCTGAAACGGCGTCGTCCAGCGAAGGACTCACCTGAACCACTTCGATTTGCTGGGATTGAAGTAAATTCTGTAATGCCGGACCTGGATACTCGTCCGTAAACAGAGCGGTAATCTGTGACACATTGCCGATCTCAACCGCCGCAGAAGCATGGTATTTCGTATGATCGGCGGCCAGCAAAATATGTCGCGAGTGGGACATCATGGTTTTCACTACGCTGGCTTCGTTGACATCAAACTCCAGTAACGCGCCATCGCTCTCTATCGCGCCTACGCTGGTGACGAGATAGTCCGCCCGGAACCCCGCCACAAACGCCGCCGCGGATGGCCCGATAATGCCGCTATTATGCGGGCGCAGCGTGCCGCCAGGCACCATCACTTCAAAACGAGGGTTATTATAAAGAATGTGCGCGACGCGCAGGCTATTGGTGATAATGCGCAGATGATTATGGTTGAGCAGCGCGCGCGCCACCTGCTCAACCGTCGTTCCAATCGTGATAAATATCGTGGAGCCATCCGGAATATAGTCAGCCACGGCTTCCGCAATGGCTTTTTTCTCTTGCGTCCAGGAGACCTCTCGCTGCTCAAAGGCGGTATTGACCACACTGGACGCTCTGCCAGCGCCGCCGTGATGACGCGTAATCAGCCCCTGCTCGCTTAATTTACGAATATCGCGGCGAACCGTCTGGGTAGAGACCTCCAACAAACTGGCTAACTCATCGATATTCATATAGCCGCGCTCATCAATTAGCATTAACAGCCGATCGTGTCGCGGATTACCGGTCAGTTCGGTAAGACTCATGAGCATTCCTCTAAAAGCTTCCTACTGCTCATATTATACAAAAAGTGACAAGAAAGATCGGGTTTGCTCACAATCAGGGATACCCGCCCGGCCACCCGGGCGCGTACACTTCAGCGCGGCAACGCCGCTGGCGAATCTGACAGCCTCTTCGATGGCGTATCCGCTTGCCAGGCCAAATGCCAGTGCGCCATGAAAAACATCGCCCGCGCCGGTAGTATCCACTACCTCCACGGTAAAACCCGGTTGGTGGCGTACCGCCGCTTTTTCCAACCAGTTGCAGCCTTCACTGCCTCGCGTGACATAGACATGTCCATTTGTGAGCATTTGTGCTTTTTTTAGCGCATCAATGGCTTCGCTCATCCCCGTCAGGCGTGCCAGCCCTGGCTCGGAGAAGGCGGCGTGGTCGCTTAACGCCACCAGCTCGCTAATATCCTGCGGCGTAATATCGCCATCAAGAACAGTCATGACGCCAGCCTGACGCGCCAGCGTAAACGCCTGTTTTGCGCCGTCATGCCAGCGCACATCCGCCAACACCACATCCCACTGCGAAAAATCGATGTCGTTAAGCCAGTCGGCGTCAGGTAATAAATCCGGGCTGGGATAATTAACGATAATCCGCTCTCCTTTGGCATCCACCATAATCGCTGACTGCGACGACATGGCCTGCGTGTAGCGGCGGGTATAGCGCGTATTTACCCCCAGGGATTCCAGTTCCGCCAGCAGGCTGTTTCCGGTGTCGTCATCGCCCACACGGCCAATAAAGTCCACCTGCGCGCCCAATTTCGCCGCAGCCACGGCAGCGGTCGCCGCAGGCCCGCCGCCCACTTCCGTATAGCGCTTCGCCACATATTTACCCCCTTCTGTCGGTAATCCTTCCACGTAATAGATGCGATCCATCACGGTAATACCTACACAAGCAATACGAACCATGGTCATTCCTCAAGCATTTTCGATGTGCTCATTTTAATTTCACGAAATGTTTAAAAAGTGACGGCTGTCAATTTTTTGACTATAAATTACAAATACGATCACAAATAGACAGAAAAAGGCTCATTAATGACAAAAAATGACACCACCGTGTTCAGGAGAACGATATGGCAGTTATAGCATTTATCGGGTTGGGACAGATGGGCTCTCCTATGGCGAGCAATCTGCTAAAGCAGGGCCATCAACTCAGCGTCTTCGATGTTAATCCCGACGCCGTACAGCGTCTGGTAGACAAAGGCGCGCAACCTGCAAGCAGCCCGGCTCAGGCAACCATCGGCGCTGAATTTGTTATCACCATGCTCCCGAACGGCGATCTGGTTCGTTCCGTTTTGTTTGGCGAGCAAGGCGTTTGTGAAACCCTTTCCCGTGAAGCGCTGGTCATTGATATGTCCACTATTCATCCGTTGCAAACCGATAAGCTGATTGCCGACATGCAGAGCAAAGGGTTCAGCATGATGGATGTGCCGGTAGGCCGGACATCCGACAACGCGATTACCGGCACATTGTTGCTGCTGGCAGGCGGTACGGCGGAGCAAGTAGAGCGCGCTACCCCTGTTCTGATGGCGATGGGTAATGAGCTGGTCAACACCGGCGGCCCGGGAATGGGTATTCGCGTAAAACTGATCAACAACTACATGAGTATTGCGCTAAATGCGCTCTCCGCCGAAGCCGCCGTGCTGTGTGAAGCGCTGGGGCTTTCCTTCGACGTGGCTTTAAAAGTGATGAGCGGCACTGCCGCAGGCAAAGGGCATTTCACCACCACCTGGCCGAATAAAGTGATGAAAGGGGATCTGTCTCCCGCCTTCATGATCGATCTGGCGCACAAAGATCTTGGCATCGCGTTGGATGTCGCCAATCAACTGCACGTACCGATGCCGCTCGGCGCCGCCTCCCGTGAAGTTTATAACCTGGCGCGGGCCGCAGGCCGCAGTCGGGAAGACTGGGCGCCATCCTGGAACAGGTGCGCATCAGCGCCGGGCTGACCGCCAACGTAAAAAAGTAACGACTGTATAAAGGAAAATTGAATGAACAACTACACCATCAAAGACATTACGCGAGCGTCCGGCGGGTTTGCCATGCTGGCTGTCGATCAGCGCGAGGCGATGCGTTTAATGTTTGCTGCTGGTGCGAAAACACCCGTTGCCGATAGCGTGCTGACGGATTTCAAAGTGAATGCGGCGAAAATTCTTTCCCCGTATGCCTCTGCCGTTCTGCTGGATCAGCAGTTCTGTTATCGCCAGGCCGTAGAACAAAACGCGGTCGCTAAAAGCTGCGCCATGATCGTCGCGGCGGATGATTTCATCCCGGGCAACGGTATTCCCGTTGATAACGTGGTCATTGATAAAAAAATTAATGCGCAGGCGGTAAAACGGGATGGCGCGAAAGCCTTAAAACTGTTGGTGCTGTGGCGCAGCGACGAAGACGCGCAGCAGCGTCTGGATATGATCAAAGAATTCAATGAATTATGTCACTCCAATGGTTTGCTGAGCATTATCGAACCGGTTGTACGTCCGCCGCGCTGCGGCGACAAGTTCGATCGCGAGCAGGCGATTATCGATGCGGCCAAAGAGCTGGGCGACAGCGGCGCCGATCTTTACAAAGTTGAAATGCCGCTCTACGGCAAAGGCGCGCGTTCCGATCTTCTTACCGCCTCACAACGCCTGAATGGGCATATCAATATGCCGTGGGTCATCCTCTCTTCCGGTGTGGACGAAAAACTGTTCCCTCGCGCGGTCAGGGTCGCCATGGAAGCTGGCGCATCCGGGTTCCTGGCGGGACGCGCGGTCTGGTCATCAGTGATTGGTTTACCGGATACCGAGCTGATGCTACGTGATGTTTCCGCGCCTAAATTGCAACGTCTGGGCGAGATCGTCGATGAAATGATGGCAAAACGTCGTTAATACGAGGATGAAAGAATGAAATGGTTTAACACGTTGAGCCACAACCGCTGGCTGGAGCAGGAAACCGACCGCATCTTTAATTTCGGTAAAAACGCCGTGGTGCCGACAGGCTTCGGCTGGCTGGGAAATAAAGGGCAAATTAAAGAAGAGATGGGCACCCATCTTTGGATCACGGCGCGTATGCTGCACGTTTATTCCGTGGCGGCGTCGATGGGCCGACCGGGCGCTTATGATCTGGTCGATCACGGCATCAAAGCCATGAACGGCGCGCTGCGCGATAAAAAATACGGCGGCTGGTATGCCTGCGTTAACGATCAGGGCGTGGTGGATGCCTCTAAGCAGGGTTATCAACACTTCTTCGCCCTGCTGGGCGCGGCCAGCGCCGTCACGACCGGGCATCCTGAAGCCAGGAAATTGCTGGATTACACCATAGAAGTGATTGAGAAATACTTCTGGAGTGAAGAAGAACAGATGTGCCTGGAGTCCTGGGACGAAGCCTTTAGCAAAACCGAAGACTACCGTGGCGGCAACGCCAATATGCACGCCGTCGAAGCGTTCCTGATTGTTTATGACGTTACCCATGACAAAAAATGGCTGGATCGCGCGCTACGTATCGCGTCGGTAATTATTCATGATGTGGCGCGCAACGGTGATTACCGCGTCAATGAACACTTCGATTCACAGTGGAACCCTATCCGCGACTACAACAAAGATAATCCTGCCCACCGTTTCCGCGCCTACGGCGGTACGCCAGGTCACTGGATTGAGTGGGGCCGTCTGATGCTCCATCTCCATGCTGCGCTGGAGGCCCGCTTCGAAACGCCACCCGCCTGGCTGCTGGAAGACGCGAAAGGTCTGTTCCATGCCACTATCCGCGACGCCTGGGCGCCAGATGGCGCAGACGGCTTTGTCTACTCAGTCGACTGGGACGGTAAACCTATCGTACGTGAACGCGTGCGCTGGCCGATTGTGGAAGCGATGGGTACGGCCTACGCCCTCTACACCCTGACGGGCGATAGCCAGTATGAAGAGTGGTATCAGAAATGGTGGGACTACTGCATTAAGTACCTGATGGACTATGAAAATGGTTCCTGGTGGCAAGAGCTGGACGCCGATAACAAAGTGACCACCAAAGTGTGGGACGGCAAGCAAGATATTTACCATCTGCTGCACTGTCTGGTCATTCCTCGTCTGCCACTGGCGCCGGGCCTGGCTCCAGCGGTCGCGGCGGGTCTCCTGGATATCAACGCGAAATAGGTCATGAGGATGGCAGCCATGCACAGCGGTGGAAAAACTATTCAGCTTAATGCGGGCCATTACCAGGCGAAAATCGTCACGGTTGGCGCAGGTCTGGCGGAACTGACCCATCATGGACGCCATGTGGTCATCCCGCATAAACCGGAAGAAATACCCATGGCGCATCTGGGGAAAGTATTGATTCCCTGGCCCAATCGCGTGACAAATGGCTGCTACTCCTATAACGGCAAGGTTTTCCAGCTTGCCGTTAACGACCCGGTTTCGCAGACCGCCATTCACGGTCTGTTAGCCTGGCGAGACTGGCAGATTAATTATCAGTCGGCGACGGAAGCGTCGCTAACGATTTTTCTGCCGCCCTCTTACGGCTATCCCTTTGCGTTGATATCGGAAGTGATTTATCGGTTAGATGCCGCCAGTGGGCTGCACGTATTGATTCGTACGCAAAACATTGGCGATGAATCAGCCCCTTATGGCGCGGGCGCACATCCTTATTTGACTTGTAATCTGCAAAGCATCGATAGCTGTGTATTAACACTGCCTGCAAGCGAAGAATTGCTCGCAGGCAGGGATTTTTCCGCATCATGCCTGCTCGGCGAAACGCGTCTTGATCATGCGGTTAAGACCGCGACTACCCCGGCTGAGTGGGAGGTCAGACTTACCAGCCCAACGCAGAACATGTCTACATTTTTACGCAGCAACCAACCCTGGCTACAGATCTATACCGGCGAAAAACTCAGCCGAAAAGGTCTCGCGGTAGAGCCTATGAGCTGCCCGCCCGATGCATTTAATTCCGGGATCGCGCTGATTCATCTTGCCCCAAAAGCGATCCATCAACTGCATTTTTCCATCGGCTGTGACTAGCCCAAATGGATTACCGAATTACCCTACATTCACGGAGATTACAATGAATTCTCTACCACAACGGTCAACCGATTTTGAACTGACAACATCACAGGATGGTTTTGCGCTTAGCTGGCAGCAGCGCCTGATTTTACGCCACAGCGCCGAAACCCCCTGTCTGTGGATTGGCGCGGGCGTTGCCGACATTGATATGTTTCGCGGCAACTTTAGTATCAAAGACAAACTTAACGAAAAGATTGCATTAACGGAGGCCACCGTCAGCGAGCCACCCGACGGCTGGCTGGTACAATTCAGCCGTGGCGCAACAATTAGCGCCACCCTTCGCATCTCCGCCGATGAGGCGGGACGCCTGACGTTGGATCTGCAAAACGACGACCTGCACCATAACCGTATCTGGTTACGCCTCGCGGCTAATCCAGACGACCATATCTACGGCTGCGGCGAACAGTTCTCTTATTTCGATTTGCGCGGCAAGCCGTTCCCGCTGTGGACCAGCGAACAGGGCGTTGGCCGTAATAAAACCAGCTATGTCACCTGGCAGGCAGACTGTAAAGAAAACGCCGGCGGCGACTATTACTGGACCTTCTTCCCCCAGCCAACCTTTGTCAGCACGCAGAAGTATTACTGCCACGTCGATAATAGCTGCTATATGAATTTCGACTTCAGCGCGCCGGAGTATCACGAACTGGCGCTGTGGGAAGATAAAACTACGCTGCGTTTTGAGTGTGCCGACACCTACATCGCCCTGCTGGAAAAACTGACTGCGCTGTTAGGCCGCCAGCCGGAGCTGCCGGACTGGGTTTATGACGGCGTCACGCTAGGCATTCAGGGCGGTACGGAAGTTTGCCAGCAAAAACTGGATACCATGCGCAACGCAGGCGTAAAAGTGAACGGTATTTGGGCGCAGGACTGGTCCGGCATTCGTATGACCTCTTTCGGCAAACGCGTGATGTGGAACTGGAAGTGGAATAGCGACAACTATCCACAGCTGGATAGCCGTATCAAACAGTGGAAAGAAGAAGGCGTCCAGTTCCTCTCTTATATCAACCCATACGTCGCCAGTGATAAAGACCTCTGCGCCGAGGCGGCGAAACACGGCTACCTGGCGAAAGACGCCACGGGCGGCGACTATCTGGTCGAGTTTGGCGAATTCTATGGCGGCGTGGTCGATCTGACCAATCCTGAAGCTTACGACTGGTTCAAAGACGTCATCAAAAAGAACATGATCGCGCTCGGCTGCAGCGGCTGGATGGCGGATTTCGGCGAATATCTGCCGACCGACACGTATCTGCACAACGGCGTCAGCGCCGAGATCATGCATAACGCCTGGCCCGCACTGTGGGCGAAGTGTAACTACGAAGCGCTACAGGAGACCGGCAAGCTCGGCGAGATCCTGTTCTTTATGCGTGCGGGTTACACCGGCAGTCAGAAATATTCCACCATGATGTGGGCAGGAGACCAGAACGTTGACTGGAGCCTTGATGATGGTCTGGCCTCTGTCGTGCCTGCGGCATTGTCGCTGGCGATGACCGGCCACGGTCTGCATCACAGCGATATCGGCGGCTACACCACCCTGTTTGACATGAAACGCAGCAAAGAGTTGCTGCTGCGCTGGTGCGATTTCAGCGCCTTTACGCCAATGATGCGCACCCATGAAGGCAACCGCCCCGGCGATAACTGGCAGTTTGACGGCGACGCGGAAACTATTGCCCACTTTGCCCGCATGACCACCGTCTTTACCACGCTGAAACCGTATCTCAAGCAGGCGGTGGCGCAAAACGCGGCTACCGGTCTGCCGGTCATGCGTCCGCTATTCCTGCACTACGAGAACGATGCCACAACCTACACCCTGAAATATCAATATCTGCTCGGTCAGGATCTGCTGGTCGCGCCGGTTCACGAGCAGGGGCGTTGCGACTGGACGCTGTACCTGCCGGAAGATCACTGGGTGAATATCTGGACCGGCGAAGCTCACCACGGCGGTGAAATTACCGTGGATGCGCCCATTGGCAAGCCGCCGGTCTTCTATCGCGCGAAGAGCGAGTGGGCTTCACTTTTTGCTTCTTTACGGAATATCTAATACGGCTCGCCCGCAGGGAAACCTGCGGGCAGATGGAGAAGAATAATGAGTCAAACATCATCGAATCCGGCAACCCTACGCTTGCCGTTTAAAGAAAAACTTGCCTACGGACTGGGGGATTTAGGTTCCAATATCCTGTTAGATATCGGGACCCTCTATTTACTCAAATTTTATACCGATGTGCTGGGTTTACCAGGGACTTACGGCGGAATCATTTTCCTGATCGCCAAATTTTTTACCGCATTTACCGATATGGGTACCGGCATTATGCTCGACTCGCGGCGTAAAATTGGTCCGAAGGGCAAATTCCGCCCGTTCGTGCTTTACGCGGCATTTCCGGTAACGCTACTGGCGATTGCTAACTTTGTCGGCACACCGTTTGAGGTGACGGGAAAAACCGTCGTCGCAACGATGCTGTTTATGCTGTACGGGCTGGTTTTCAGCATGATGAACTGCTCGTATGGCGCGATGGTGCCCGCGATTACCAAGAACCCGGATGAACGCGCCTCGCTTGCCGCCTGGCGTCAGGGCGGCGCCACTCTCGGCCTGCTGCTGTGTACCGTTGGCTTTGTGCCGGTCATGAACCTGATCGAAGGCAATGCCCAGCTCAGCTATATTTTCGCCGCCACGCTATTTTCATTGTTTGGCCTGCTATTTATGTGGCTGTGCTACGCCGGCGTTAAAGAGCGCTACGTCGAAGTGAAACCTGTCGATAACGCGCAAAAGCCCGGATTATTGCAGTCGTTCCGCGCCATCGCCGGTAACCGTCCGCTGTTTATTCTGTGTATCGCCAACCTTTGTACTCTCGGCGCCTTCAACGTCAAACTGGCGATTCAGGTTTATTACACCCAGTACGTTCTTAACGACCCGATCCTCCTCTCCTGGATGGGCTTCTTTAGCATGGGCTGTATTTTTATCGGCGTCTTTTTGATGCCCGGCGCAGTCAGGCGTTTTGGCAAGAAGAAAGTCTATATCGGCGGGCTGTTAATATGGGTGGCGGGCGATCTGCTCAACTACTTCTTTGGCGGCGGCTCGGTCAGTTTTGTCGCCTTCTCCTGCCTGGCGTTCTTCGGTTCCGCCTTCGTCAACAGCCTGAACTGGGCGCTGGTTTCCGACACGGTGGAGTACGGTGAATGGCGCACCGGCGTCCGCTCGGAAGGGACGGTTTACACCGGCTTCACGTTCTTCCGTAAGGTCTCCCAGGCGCTGGCAGGGTTCTTCCCCGGCTGGATGCTGACACAAATCGGTTATATCCCGAATGTGGTGCAATCGGCAGGCACCGTCGAAGGCCTACGCCAGTTGATCTTTATTTATCCTTGCGTGCTGGCGGTCATCACCATTATTGCGATGGGCTGTTTCTACAACCTCAACGAGAAGATGTACGTGCGAATTGTGGAAGAGATTGAGGCCCGGAAACATACGGTTTAACAACAATAAAATATAACGCCCTGCGGGGCGTTTTGAGAGGCGATTATGTCTAATCATGATCCGCTAACGCTAAAGTTGAGCCTGCGGGAAAAATGCGCCTATGGCGTGGGCGATTTCGGCTCAAATCTGATGCTGTGTATCGGTACGCTGTATCTACTGAAGTTTTATACCGATGAACTCGGGATGCCTGCATATTACGGTGGAATTATCTTTCTGGTGGCGAAATTCTTCACCGCTTTTACCGATATGCTCACCGGCGTATTGCTGGATTCACGCCGTAATATTGGCGCAAAAGGAAAGTTTCGGCCTTTTATTCTGTATGCGTCATTTCCAGTCGCTCTGGTTGCTACTGCGCAATTCTTTGCCACTCACTTTACTTTACCCGTTAAAACAGCCTTCGCGACGGTGCTGTTTATGTTGTTCGGTCTGTTCTACAGCCTGATGAACTGCTCATACGGCGCGATGGTACCCGCTATTACCAAAAATCCGCATGAGCGCGCCCAGCTCGCCGCATGGCGACAAGGCGGCGCTACCATTGGCCTTCTTCTTTGTACCGTAGGTTTTATGCCCATTCAGGCGCTGTTTACCCGTTCCCCTTCGCTGGGTTATCTGATTGCAGCAGTCATCTTTTCGGTCTGCGGGCTGTTCAGCATGTGGTGGTGCTTTAGCGGGGTGAAAGAACGGTATATCGAAACCGTGCCTGACACGCATAAACCCAGCATATTGAAATCCTTCTGCGCGATTTTTCGTAATCCGCCGCAGCTGGTGCTCTGCGTCGCCAATTTGTGCACGCTGGCCGCTTTTAATATCAAGCTGGCCATTCAGGTTTATTACACTCAGTACGTGCTGAACGATATTCATTTGTTGTCATGGATGGGTTTTTTCAGCATGGGCTGTATCCTGATTGGTGTTTTATTAGTACCAGCTGCGGTAAAACGCTTCGGGAAAAAACAGGTTTATCTTGGTGGTCTGATATTGTGGGCCGTTGGCGATATCCTGAATTTTATCTGGGGTGGAACGTCATTCCTGTTTGTTATTTTCTCTTGTATCGCCTTCTTCGGTACCGCTTTCGTCAACAGCCTGAACTGGGCGCTGGTTCCGGATACGGTTGACTACGGTGAATGGAAAACGGGTATTCGCGCTGAAGGCTCGGTGTATACGGGTTATACCTTTTCCCGCAAAATTTCCGCTGCGCTTGCTGGCTTTTTGCCAGGTATTATGCTGACGCAAATCGGTTATATCCCCAACATAGCTCAAAGTGACACCACGTTGCTTGGTTTGCGTCAGCTCATTTTTTTATGGCCTTGCGGTCTTGCCATTATCGCAGCACTAACGATGGGCTTTTTTTATAAGCTCAATGAACAACGTTTCGCTTTTATTATCGAGGAAATTGCCCAACGAAAGAAAACAGGTAATCAAATTGTCGCGACTAATAATAAACAAAGTATTTCTACTGTAAATAATTAAACGACGCTTGCCGCTTTATCCATCCCGATGGATGGCGGCTTCCCTATATTTGAAAAATGGATTTATTATGAAATCTCTGAATACTCTAGTGATATTAACTTCAGTAATATCCACCTCTGTTTTTGCTGGCGCTTATGTAGAAAACCGTGAAGCCTATAACCTGGCGTCTGACCAAATGGAGTTTATGCTGCGCGTCGGCTATAACTCCGATATGGGGGCCGGAATTATGTTGACCAATACCTATACGCTACAGCGTGATGATGAATTAAAGCACGGTTATAATGAGATTGAGGGCTGGTATCCATTATTTAAACCTACAGATAAATTAACCATCCAGCCTGGCGGGTTAATAAACGACAAAAGCATTGGTTCCGGCGGCGCCGTCTATCTGGATGTTAACTATAAATTTACCCCGTGGTTTAATCTTACGGTACGTAACCGATATAATCACAATAATTATAGTTCAACCGATTTGAATGGCGAACTGGATAATAATGACAGCTATGAAATCGGTAACTATTGGAATTTTATCATTACCGATAAATTTTCTTATACCTTTGAACCACACTATTTTTATAACGTTAATGATTTTAATAGTAGTAATGGTACGAAGCATCATTGGGAAATCACTAATACCTTCCGTTATCGTATCAATGAACACTGGTTGCCCTACTTTGAATTACGCTGGTTAGATCGTAACGTGGGCCCCTACCATAGAGAGCAAAACCAGATTCGTATCGGGGCGCAGTATTTCTTCTGATATTATCGCCTCTATTTTCCGAATCTGCATCACAGCGGGTAGTTGTTCTGCCCGCTCATTCATCCTGAATCAGACTCCCGATATCCCGCCTCTAAGCGCCATGATAATATTCGCAAAGCGTTTTACCATATTCATGCTTATAGAGAAGGGAAACAAATGAATAAGCGATTTAATATTGATTGGGACAATGAATTAACCCAGGAACAGCTCATTAATTTGATTTTAACCGATGAAGATCTGCCAAAGCTTCGCTCACTGACCATTGGTAACTGGGGTGATTGTTGGGAAGACGAAACCTGCCAGCCTATTATTGATATGATTGTGGAGAACGCCCCCCGCTTTACTCACCTGGAATCACTGTTTATCGGTGATATGGAGAGCGAAGACTGCGAGATCTCCTGGATTAAACAAGGTGACTATTCCAGGCTCTATGTGGCGTTACCCAATCTGAAAGAACTGATTATTAAGGGCGCGTCGGATCTGCGACTGGGCGCTATACATCATGAGAAACTGGAGCACCTGGAAATCATTTCCGGCGGCATCCCTTCTAACGTGCTTGCCGAACTACAAAATGCGCAGCTCCCTGCATTAAAAACGCTGAAGCTCTTCCTGGGCGTAGAGGGATACGGTTTTGACGGTTCGCTGGATGACGTGATGGCGCTGGCATCGAAAGCTCTTTTCCCTCAGCTCACCCATCTGGGGTTGATGAACAGCGAAGAGCAGGATGATATCGCCCGCCGGGTGCTGGCAAGTAATATCCTGCCGCAGCTTAACGTGCTGGAACTCTCATGCGGTACCTTAACGGACAACGGCGCAGAGGCGCTGCTGGAGCATAAAGACCGAATTGCGCATCTGGAAACACTCGATCTCCACCACCACTATTTGACGCCGGAGATGCAGGAAAAGCTAAAAGCCACACTGCCGATAAACTTGAATCTTTCAGAAGCTCTGGAGCCTGATGATTACGATGGCGATATTTATATGAATGCGATGTACACCGAGTGATTGTGTAGGGGAATGTGCACATTCCCCTACTCACTGATAAAGGGATTTATTGTGATTACGCTCATTGGCCCCCATCAGAGCAAGCGCACGCATTATTTTATGCAGGCTGCCGCCACACTTGGGGAATCCGTCACGGCGCTGACTCATCCGCAAGCGCTGGACGCTTCGCTGACCTCTGGCATCGTTAAAATCGACCCGCCAGTACACAGTGAAACAGACATCCGCAAAATAAACGCGATCGGTCTGGACTATATCCATTTTTTGCAGAACATGGCGGCGCGTCCTGGCGTCACCTGGCTTAACCATCCGGCGGGCCTCATTCACCTGTTGGATAAAAAACGCTGCAAGCGGCGCTTACTGGAACACGGCATCCCCACGCCGCCGTTGGTAGCGGAAGACGTAAAAAGTTTTGTACAGCTCACCGCCATCATGGAGGAAAAAAGGGTCGCCAGCGTGTTCATTAAGCCCTCGCTGGGTTCTGGCGCGGCGGGCGTTATCGCTTTGCGCCGCCACCCTGATGGCATAAAGCAGGTGCTTTACAGCGCGATTGCCATATCAGGACAACAGCTATTTAACAGCAAAAAAATCCAACAGTATCGTCAGAAAGAAGATATCCAGCTCATTATTGATGGCGTTCTTCAGCAGGAAAACCTCGTCGAACAGTGGCTGCCCAAAGCCAACGTAAAGCATAAAACCTATGATTTACGCATCGTCTGCCTGGATGGCGAAATTATCTGGCGAGTGGTCAGAACCTCCTCGCAGCCCATTACTAACTTACATCTGCAAAACCAGGCTTACTGCTTCGAAAGTCTGGAGTTATCTGCCGCAAAAGTGACTGAGATCGATACGCTCTGTCAAAATGCCATGCGGCTTTTCCCCGGCATTCGCTTAGCGGGTATTGATGTTTTACTTACCACCAGCCTGACGCCGTATATTATTGAAATTAATGGCCAGGGTGATTTGATTTATCAGGATGCGCAGCAGAATAATCTAATTTATCAGGCGCAAATCCGGGCCATGAGGAAGCAAAATGTATAATTCAATGGATGAAGTCCCCGTCTCGCTGCACGCGTCGATTGACACAGGCGATGGCGAATTCGATATGAATGCGCTAATTAGTAATAACGCTCATATTCTTTTTATTGTGCTGGACTCGTTACGCTACGATATTGCGCTTCAGGAACAAACCGCCGGAAATACGCCAAACCTTAATCATTATGGACAATGGACGAAATGCGAGGCGGCCGGTAATTTTACCTGGCCTTCGCATCACGCCATGTTTTCAGGTTTTATGCCAAAACCTATTGATGATACCGTTAATCAGACCATGCTGTTTTTCCCAAAAGATATCGGACTTGGTCGTAAAGGGCCGAAAAATGCATTTGCCTTTGATGACGCAACATGGATAAAAAGTCTGGAAAATAAAGGCTACCAGACCATCTGTATTGGCGGCGTCTCTTTCTTTAATAACCGCTCCGGCATGGGAAAAGTGTTCCCGTCGATGTTTAAAGAGAGTTACTGGCATCCACGCTTTGCCTGTACGGTTAAAGAAAGTATGGATAACCAAATCCATTATATCCAGAAAATCATGGCCGAGCGTGCTGGCAACCAACCGGTCATGATGTATATCAATATCGACACGATTCATTACCCTAACCATTTTTACGTTGAGGGCGCGGCCCCTGGCGATACCGTTGAGACTCATGCCGCCGCGCTACGCTATATCGACGCCCGCATCGACGGATTACTAAACATTTTCCGCCAAACCGGCGGCGAAACGTTCGTTATTGTCTGTTCCGATCACGGTACCTGCTATGGCGAAGACGGGAAATATTTCCATAGTTTTAATCATCCGATCGTTAATACCGTTCCCTATATGCATTTCTTGCTGAGCTGTAATCATTAATATGAATAACAATGATATTTATCGTCAGTATATGTACAGTTATCCGCATAAGACGGCTTATCGGGAGCTGGAGAACGTCGGCTTTAGCGAAGTAAAACCACGGATTTACGAGCACGGCACACATCTGTATGTTCATATGCCGTTTTGTCAAAGTCGCTGCGGGTTCTGTAATTTATTTACCTGCACAGGCGCAGATAATACGTTCATTGATAGCTATATCGACGCGATTATTACCCAGGGCCAACAAATGGCGCTGGCGCCCGTCCACTGGGGAAGCTTTACCGTAGGCGGCGGCACACCTCTGCTATTAAACATTGCGCAATTAGAGAAGTTATTTTTTTCCGTCTTTGATGTGCTCAATGTTGACTGGAATATTTATAAAACAATTGAAACTTCCCCTACGGATACCACAGCAGAAAAAGTAGCGCTATTAAACGCCTTTTCCGTTAATCGCGTCAGTATTGGCGTACAAAGTTTTCATGACAGCGAGTTACATACGCTGCACCGCCGCCACAATGCCGCCAGCGCGCACCAGGCGCTGGAATGGCTAAAGGCGGGTCATTTTCCATCACTCAATATTGATATTATTTACGGCATTCCCGGACAGACTCACGCAAGCCTGACGGAATCGTTACATCAGGCGCTCGTTTATCAACCGGAAGAGCTGTTTCTTTATCCGCTTTATAATATGCCTCGCCAGGAAAGTATGCATGGCTACTACGTTTTAGCCCGCGATCTTTTACGCAACGCGGGCTACACCCAAACGTCCATGCGCCGTTTCGTCCTTAATCCAGCGCCATCCGCCGCGGCGGAAAGCTGCGGATTTGAAAACTCACTGGCGCTCGGCGCGGGCGGCAGAAGTTATCTTGGCAATCTGCATTACTGTTCACCGTGGTCGTCGAACCTGCAGACATCACGAAAAATCATTCAGGCGTTTATCGACAGCCCGGATAAAACCGTCATCAATCACGGTTATCTGCTTCCCCCTGATGAAATAAAACGCCGCTTTATCATTAAAAATCTATTTTTCTGGCAGGGACTTTCTCTTAGTGATTATCAGCAATATTTTGCCAGCGATGCGCTAAGGGATTTCCCCAACCTGGAACGCTTTATACAGCAAGGCTACTGTTATCAGAATGGCAGTCGCCTCCGGCTAACGGAGACCGGTATGGCATTATCCGATTGCCTTGCTCCTGTGTTCGTTTCGCCTGAGGTGATGCTACGGGAGAATCGGCAGAGATGAGCATCCCCGCCCTGCGCGATATTCACACGCTGTTTTATCGCGGCTATCTTAAATCGTGTAATTATCATTGCGGCTATTGCCCGTTCCATAAACACGCCCGTAACGATAAAAAACGCGACGAAGCCGCGCTATGGCGCATGGTTGACCATTTGCCTCTTTTAGGTACGCCGTTGAATGTGATGATTACGCCTTATGGCGAGGCGCTACGCTTGCGTTATTACATGGCGGCGTTGGCAGAAATTAGCCGCTATCCTCATGTTCAGGCGGTCGGCATACAAACTAATGCCTCTTTTTCGTTAATGTCATTGCTGGAGGCATTTCGTGCTGGCGGCGGAGATATCTCAAAGCTTCGGTTATGGTGTTCTTTTCATCCCTCACAAATTACCGCTGAGCGCTTTCTCCAGCAGTGTTTAGCGCTCTCTGCCGCCGGAATAACCTGGTGCGCGGGGGCTGTCGCCAGTATGAAAGATATCGACCAGTTTCGTTGGCTACGCCAGCAGTTGCCTGACCAGAATTATTTTTGGTTTAACGCCAACGAGTGTGCCAATACCCGGCATACCGTCGAGGAAACCATCGCCTTCGGTGAACTCGATCCGCTGTATGTGATTGAAACGCAGCAGTGGCCAGCGCAGCTGGATATCTGTACCGCAGGAAGAAAAAGTATTTTTATGAACGCAGAAGGCGATCTTTTTGCTTGTCATATCAGCAAAATTAAAATGGGTAATTTATATCAGCAACGTCTTAATTCTCCCGCCTGCCAGGCAAAGCAATGCCACTGTTTTCTCGCTTATCAGCACCGTCTCGATATTCCATTGCTGAATCACCTGGATGCCTCACGCTGTTTTAGGATCGGACGCTCATGCGATATCGTTTAATCGCTTTTGATCTTGATGGAACGCTGCTAAACCGTAATAAACAAATTCTGCCAGAGTCGCTAACCGCCATCCGTCAGATGCAGGACATGGGCTGCCGAATAATGCTTGTTACTGGTCGCTCTCATCGTGAAGCCTATGCGTATTATCAAACGCTGGCGCTCACCGAACCGATGATCTGTTGTAACGGAAGCTATATTTATCAACCGGCTCAACAGCAGATCCTTGATCCGCTGCCGCTGACGCACTTACAAACGGAAAAAATACTGGCGCGGGTATATCCGCTTAAACCGACAATTCGTGCTGATGATAAAATAATCTTTCAGGCTGATGAGCTAAGCAGTAGGGAGAATATTTGGCAAATCAGCATCGTTCATCGGCACATAAAACAACTACAAAATATTGCTGAGTTTATACAGCATGAATTACAGCTAAGCTGTACCTGGTCCTGGCATCATCAACTGGATATTCTCCAGAAGGGGTGTAGCAAAGGGCAAAGCCTCGCCGGATATGCACAGCAACAGCATATCGCAATGCGCGAAGTGATGGCGTTTGGCGATAATGATAACGATGCGGAAATGCTACGTTTAGCCGGATTGGGCGTAGCGATGGGGAATGCCAGCGCCCGGGCAAAGGTTTATGCGGACAGCGTCATTGGTCGGCATAATACGCCAGCGATTGCTGATTTTTTGGCAACCTTATCCCTTTATCAATGTGAATAAAAAAACCCCGCCGAGTTTTCATTTCGGCAGGGTTTTTATCCGTAAGAGCGTTAATTACTCTTCTTTCTGACCACGGTTCGCACGGCGGCGATCGTTTTCCGTCAGGTGACGTTTACGGATACGGATAGAGGTTGGGGTGACTTCTACCAGTTCGTCGTCATCAATGAACTCCAGCGCTTGCTCAAGGCTCATTTTAATTGGCGGAACCAGAATCACCGCTTCATCCGTACCAGACGCACGCATGTTGGTCAGTTTCTTACCGGTCAGGCAGTTTACCGTCAGGTCGTTGGAGCGGCTGTGAATACCAATAATCTGGCCTTCGTAAACTTCCGCGCCGTGACCCAGGAACAGCTTACCGCGATCCTGCAAACCGAACAGCGCAAACGCCACCGCTTTACCCTGACCGTTAGAGATCAGTACGCCGTTCTGACGCTGGCCCACTTCACCCGGACGAATATCGTCGTAATGGCTGAAGGTGGAGTACAGCAGACCCGTACCGGAAGTCATGGTCATGAATTCTGAACGGAAACCAATCAGCCCACGGCTTGGGATCACGTAGTCGAGACGTACGCGGCCTTTACCGTCCGGATTCATGTTTTTCAGATCGCCTTTACGCTCGCCCAGCGCCTGCATGACAGACCCCTGGTGCTGCTCTTCGACGTCCAGCGTCACGTTTTCGTACGGCTCTTGTTTACGACCGTCGATTTCACGGAAGATAACTTTCGGACGGGAAACCGCCAGTTCGAAACCTTCACGACGCATATTTTCAATCAGCACGGACAGGTGCAGTTCGCCACGACCGGATACACGGAACGCATCCGCATCTTCGGTTTCTTCAACGCGCAGCGCCACGTTATGCACCAGCTCTTTGTTCAGACGGTCAAGAATCTGACGAGAAGTCACAAACTTACCTTCTTTACCGCAGAACGGCGAGGTGTTAACGCAGAAGAACATAGACACGGTCGGCTCATCAACGGACAGCGCCGGCAGCGCTTCAACGTTCTGCGGGTCGCAGATGGTGTCGGAAATGTTCAGCTCGCCCAGACCGGTGATCGCAATGATATCGCCCGCTTCGGCGATATCGCTGTCGATACGCTCCAGACCCAGATGCGTCAGCACTTTACCTACTTTCGCGTTACGGGTTTTCCCTTCACTATCGATGATAGTGACCTGCTGGTTCGGCTTCACTTTGCCGCGTTTGATACGGCCGATGCCGATAACGCCAACGTAGTTGTTGTAGTCCAGCTGGGAGATCTGCATCTGCAACGGACCATCGAGGTCAACGTCCGGCGCCGGAACATGATCAATGATCGCCTGATACAGCGGGGTCATGTCTTCCGCCATATCTTCGTGGTCCAGACCCGCGATACCGTTCAGCGCCGAAGCGTAGATGATCGGGAAGTCCAGCTGTTCGTCGGTCGCGTCGAGGTTAACAAACAGGTCGAATACCTGGTCAACAACCCAGTCAGGGCGCGCGCCAGGACGGTCAACCTTGTTGATAACCACAATAGGTTTCAGGCCATGAGCAAAGGCTTTTTTGGTCACGAAGCGCGTTTGCGGCATCGGGCCGTCAAATGCGTCAACCACCAGCAGCACAGAGTCAACCATGGACATGACGCGCTCTACTTCACCACCGAAGTCAGCGTGCCCGGGAGTATCAACGATGTTGATACGGTAATCATTCCATTTAATAGCGGTGTTTTTAGCGAGGATAGTAATACCACGCTCTTTCTCCAAATCGTTGGAGTCCATCACTCGCTCTTGAGTTTCGGCACGCGCGTCGAACGTACCGGATTGCTGGAGCAGCTTATCAACCAGGGTAGTTTTACCATGGTCAACGTGCGCGATGATGGCGATGTTACGCAAATTTTCGATCACAACTTTGCCTCAGGCATTAGAAATAGCGCGTTATTGTACACGGATTAATCGCACTACAAAACAGGATCACAAACATCCTCCGCAAACAAGTATTGCAGAGTCTCTTTGTGATCGCTTTCACGGAGCGTTAAAAGGGTGGCTTGCGTTCTATTGCACCAATGTGGTGCTTAATGTTCACATTGAAGCACTATTTTGGTGCAACATAGTCACCGTGGTGCAGCCCTTTTGCACGATGGTGCGCATGATAACGCCTTTTGGGGGCAATGTGAAAGTTGGCACAGATTTCGCTTTATATTTTTACGGCGACACGGCCAGCAGAATTGAAGATCTCGTTACCACGACGACCGACCATGACCAATCCGGGAGAGTACAAGTATGTCCGCTGAACACGTTTTGACGATGCTGAACGAGCACGAAGTGAAGTTTGTCGATCTGCGCTTCACCGATACCAAAGGCAAAGAACAGCACGTCACGATTCCTGCTCATCAGGTAAATGCCGAATTCTTTGAAGAAGGCAAAATGTTTGACGGCTCCTCTATCGGCGGCTGGAAAGGCATTAACGAATCCGACATGGTGCTGATGCCAGACGCATCCACCGCAGTGATTGACCCGTTCTTCGCGGACTCTACCCTGATTATCCGTTGCGACATCCTGGAGCCTGGCACTCTGCAAGGTTATGACCGTGACCCACGTTCCATCGCAAAACGTGCGGAAGACTACCTGCGCGCGACCGGTATCGCCGATACCGTCCTGTTTGGGCCGGAACCTGAATTCTTCCTGTTCGACGACATCCGCTTCGGCGCATCTATCTCCGGCTCACATGTTGCGATTGACGATATTGAAGGCGCCTGGAACTCCTCTACCAAGTACGAAGGCGGCAACAAAGGCCATCGTCCGGGCGTGAAAGGCGGTTATTTCCCGGTTCCGCCAGTTGACTCCGCGCAGGATATCCGTTCTGAAATGTGTCTGGTCATGGAGCAGATGGGCCTGGTCGTTGAAGCGCACCATCACGAAGTAGCGACCGCAGGTCAGAACGAAGTGGCGACCCGCTTTAACACCATGACCAAAAAAGCCGACGAAATTCAGATTTACAAATATGTCGTGCATAACGTGGCTCACCGCTTCGGTAAGACCGCGACCTTTATGCCAAAACCGATGTTCGGCGATAACGGTTCCGGTATGCACTGCCACATGTCGCTGGCGAAGAACGGCACCAACCTGTTCTCTGGCGACAAATATGCCGGCCTGTCTGAACAAGCGCTGTACTACATCGGCGGCGTCATCAAACACGCCAAAGCCATCAACGCCCTGGCGAACCCGACCACCAACTCCTACAAGCGTCTGGTCCCGGGTTACGAAGCGCCGGTGATGCTGGCCTACTCCGCCCGTAACCGTTCCGCCTCCATCCGTATTCCGGTGGTGGCGTCTCCGAAAGCGCGCCGTATCGAAGTTCGCTTCCCGGACCCGGCGGCTAACCCGTATCTGTGCTTTGCCGCCCTGCTGATGGCCGGTCTGGACGGGATTAAGAATAAGATTCACCCGGGCGAAGCCATGGACAAAAACCTGTATGACCTGCCGCCGGAAGAAGCGAAAGAGATCCCACAGGTAGCGGGTTCTCTGGAAGAAGCGCTGAACGCGCTGGACCTGGACCGCGAGTTCCTGAAAGCAGGCGGCGTGTTCACGGATGAAGCGATCGATGCGTATATTGCGCTGCGTCGCGAAGAAGATGACCGCGTGCGTATGACCCCGCACCCGGTAGAGTTTGAGCTGTACTACAGCGTTTAATCGTATATTAAAAATCCGACGAATTTCGCGTTGCTGCAAGGCGGCAACTGAGCACATCCCCAGGAGCATAGATAGCGATGTGACTGGGGTAAGCGAAGGCAGCCAACGCAGCAGCAGCGTGAAAGGCGTCAGGAGTTTTTGAGTTGCCGTGGAAACTTTCAGCCCATCCCTGGATGGGCTTTTTTCTCCACCAACAATCTGATCTCACGCGCTTTTTAGTAGTAAAAAGCTATAATGCACTAAAATGGTGCAACCTTTTCCAGGAGACTGCTGAATGGCAAGCGGCATACAGCCCGATGCTGGGCAGATCCTCAATTCGTTAATCAACAGCGTGCTGGTGGTCGACGACGCGCTGGCAATCCATTACGCCAATCCTGCCGCGCAGCAGTTGCTCGCGCAAAGCTCACGCAAACTGTTCGGGACGCCGTTACCTGAACTGTTGAGCTATTTTTCGTTAAACATTGACCTGATGCGCGAAAGTTTAGCGGCAGGACAAGGCTTTACCGATAACGAAGTGACGCTGGTGATTGATAGTCGCTCGCATATTCTCTCTTTGACCGCCCAACGTCTGCCCGACGATTTTATACTGCTCGAAATGGCGCCGATGGATAACCAGCGTCGTCTGAGTCAGGAGCAGTTGCAGCACGCGCAGCAAATCGCCGCCCGCGATCTGGTGCGCGGTCTGGCGCACGAAATCAAAAATCCGCTCGGCGGCCTGCGCGGCGCGGCGCAGCTACTCAGCAAGGCGCTGCCCGACCCGGCGCTAACGGAATATACCAAAGTCATCATTGAACAGGCCGACAGGCTACGCAACCTTGTCGATCGTTTGCTGGGGCCGCAGCACCCGGGAATGCACATTACCGAGAGCATACATAAAGTCGCGGAGCGCGTGGTGGCGCTGGTGTCGATGGAACTGCCGGATAATGTCCGGCTTATCCGCGATTACGACCCCAGTCTGCCAGAACTGCCGCACGACCCGGAACAAATTGAGCAAGTACTGCTGAATATTGTCCGCAATGCCTTGCAGGCGCTGGGGCCGGAAGGCGGCGAAATTACGCTGCGTACGCGTACCGCCTTCCAGTTAACGCTGCATGGCGAACGCTATCGCCTGGCGGCGCGTATAGACGTTGAAGACAATGGGCCGGGCATTCCTCCCCATTTACAGGATACTCTGTTCTACCCGATGGTCAGCGGTCGCGAAGGCGGCACCGGGCTTGGGTTATCTATCGCCCGCAATCTTATCGATCAACACGCCGGCAAAATTGAATTTACCAGTTGGCCGGGGCATACCGAGTTTTCGGTTTACCTGCCGATTCGGAAATAGAGGTGTTTATGCAACGAGGAATAGTCTGGGTCGTCGATGATGATAGTTCCATCCGTTGGGTGCTTGAACGTGCTCTCGCCGGGGCAGGGTTGACCTGTACCACCTTTGAGAATGGTAATGAAGTACTGGCTGCGCTGGCCAGTAAAACGCCGGACGTCTTGCTGTCGGATATCCGAATGCCGGGAATGGACGGGCTGGCGCTATTAAAGCAGATTAAACAGCGTCACCCGATGCTTCCGGTCATCATTATGACCGCGCATTCCGATTTAGATGCCGCCGTGAGCGCCTATCAGCAGGGGGCGTTTGATTATCTGCCTAAACCGTTTGATATTGATGAAGCCGTCGCTCTGGTCGAGCGCGCGATTAGCCACTATCAGGAGCAGCAGCAGCCGCGTAATATCGAGGTTAACGGCCCGACAACAGACATGATAGGCGAAGCGCCCGCCATGCAGGATGTGTTTCGCATTATTGGTCGGCTGTCGCGTTCTTCGATTAGCGTGCTGATTAACGGCGAATCAGGAACCGGTAAAGAACTGGTCGCCCATGCGCTACATCGCCATAGCCCACGCGCCAAAGCGCCGTTTATCGCGCTCAATATGGCGGCCATCCCGAAAGATTTGATTGAATCCGAACTGTTTGGCCATGAGAAAGGCGCTTTTACCGGGGCGAATACCATCCGGCAGGGCCGTTTCGAGCAGGCTGACGGCGGCACGCTGTTTCTGGACGAAATTGGCGATATGCCGCTGGATGTCCAGACTCGTCTGTTACGCGTGCTGGCTGACGGACAGTTCTACCGTGTGGGCGGGTACGCGCCGGTAAAAGTGGATGTGCGCATTATCGCCGCCACCCACCAGAACCTCGAACGACGCGTTCAGGAAGGGAAATTCCGCGAAGACCTGTTCCACCGCCTGAACGTGATTCGTATCCATCTTCCGCCGTTGCGTGAACGCCGTGAGGATATTCCGCGCCTGGCGCGCCATTTTTTGCAGGTCGCCGCCCGTGAATTAGGCGTGGAAGCCAAATTATTACATCCAGAAACCGAAACGGCGTTAACACGCCTGGCATGGCCTGGTAACGTGCGTCAGTTAGAAAATACCTGCCGCTGGCTCACCGTCATGGCCGCCGGACAGGAGGTATTGATCCAGGATTTACCAGGCGAACTGTTTGAAGCCTCGGCGCCGGATAGCCCGTCCCACCTGCCGCCGGATAGCTGGGCGACATTACTGGCGCAATGGGCGGACCGCGCCTTGCGATCCGGTCATCAAAACCTGCTTTCTGAAGCGCAGCCAGAACTGGAGAGAACGCTACTGACCACGGCGTTACGCCATACGCAGGGTCATAAACAGGAAGCCGCCAGGCTGCTCGGTTGGGGGCGAAACACCCTAACGCGGAAGTTGAAAGAGCTGGGAATGGAGTAAACATTACCCGCGAGTGTAAAGATTAATAATTGAGCGCAAAACGCTGCTATTTTGCGCTTTACTGTTCCGATGAGTTCAGTATGATCATGCCCGGCAAACGGGGGGATTCATTATGTTAGAATCTATTATTAATCTGGTATCGAGTGGAGCGGTCGACAGCCACACGCCACAAACTGCGCTAGCCGCCGTGTTGTGTGCCGCGCTGGTGGGACTGTTCAGCTGACAATGTGCCGGATGGCGCTAATGCTTATCCGGCCTACAGGTTGTCGCAACGTGTAGGCCCGGTAAGCGCAGCGCCACCGGGCAACCCGGCTAAATGACGCGTGAGAACTGCTGCATCCGCGCTTTCTGGCGCAGATACGCGTCAAAGCACATGCAGATATTGCGGATCAGCAAACGACCTTTCGCCGTCACCTGAATTCCCTTCTCGCTAATATCCACCAGCCCATCTTTCGCCAGCGGCGACAGTAACTGCAAATCTTCGGCAAAATACTCAGCGAAATGCAAACCCCACTGCTGTTCGACAGCGTTAAAATCCAGGCGGAAGTTACAAATCAGCGCTTTGATAACATCGCGACGAATGCAATCATCACGGGTCAGCGTAATACCACGCCATAGCGCATTGCCCCGCTCATCCACTTGCTGGTAATAACGCTTCAGCTCTTTCTGGTTCTGCATGTAGCCATCGCCAATCATGCTGATAGCAGAAACCCCCATCCCCAGCAGATCGGTATCGCCCTGGGTCGTATAGCCCTGAAAATTACGGTGCAGCACGCCTTCGCGCTGCGCGACGGCCAGTTCGTCGTCCGGACGGGCAAAATGGTCCATCCCGATAAACTGATAACCGGCCTGAGTAAGCGATACGATCGTCTCCTGCAAAATATCCAGTTTCTGCTGCGCGCTGGGTAAATCGGCATCTTTAATTTTACGCTGGGCGGCAAAAAGCGTTGGCAGATGCGCATAGTTAAAGACGCTCAAACGATCGGGGTTCAGCTCCGTCACACGCTTCAGCGTGAAAGCGAAGCTTTCCGGCGTCTGTTTCGGTAGACCGTAGATCAAATCGATATTGGTCGAGGTAAAGCCGATATCGCGGGCGTGATTAAGCAACGCAAAGATGAATTCTTCATCCTGCTCGCGGTTAACCAGGCGCTGCACCTCTTTATTAAAGTCCTGCACGCCCATACTCAGGCGGTTAAAACCTTCCGCACGTAAATGATCGAGCACATCCAGATCAATTTCACGGGGATCGACTTCGATCGAGATTTCCGCGTCGGTATTAAAGTGGAAATTTTCACGCAACAGCGTCATTAAGCGGCTGATTTGCGCTTTATTCAGGTAAGTAGGCGTACCGCCGCCCCAGTGAAGCTGGCTGACATGACGGTCTGCAAACAGCGGCGCGCGATGACGAATTTCCTGCTCAAGCGCGTCAAGATACTGGTCAGCTTTATGCTGTTGGCGGGTGACAATCTTGTTGCAGCCGCAGAAATAACACAACTTGTGACAAAACGGGATATGCACATACAGCGAGAGCGGACGTTCAGGATAACGCGCCACAGCCTGCAAGAATGCGGCGTCCTCGAAGTCTTCAGAAAACTCCAGCGCGGTTGGGTACGAGGTATATCGTGGCCCGGAATAGTTATATTTCTGGATCAGGGCCAGATCCCAGTCTATTTGCTGTTCAGACATGCTCACTCCTTCCGATGGCGTCTCTGGCGGGTACGGCGTACCGGCTTCACGCCATGACGGGCGGCAAGCCGGCTGCGCAGCCATTTCTGTCGCCGCGACAATCGCTGTAGTTTAACGAATAACCACACCAGATAACATATAACCGGAAGGGTTATAAGCAGGACGGGCAAGCCCACGGTGTAAACCCATTAGTTGCCGCCTCTTAGCAGGCGCATCATATCTTCCTGCTTCTCGTCCTCTTCGTCGTCTTCGTCGTCGTCATCGTAAGACAGACCAAGCTTCTGCATCAGTTCATCAATACGATCCAGTTTGGCATCTACCCAGGCTTGATCTTCCGCACTCAGGGTTTCGCCCGCTTCCAGACGTTCTAACAGCGCATCCAGGCGCTCATCCGTTTCCAGTAAATCCAACTCCGCCTGCGGTGAAAGCATAGGTTTCTCACTTTTCGGTTTATGCTGTTGGGTCACTTTTTCAGTCACGCCCAATGGAACAGGTGTTTTACTGCCAATACGTGGATCTTTTTGTTGATTCTGATTGCCGCCGCCCGAAGCGGAATTGCCGCCCGCCGCGCGACTTCCCGGCGCATGACCGCGATGTTTTTTCAGGCGTTTACGGTCGCGCGCCTCCTGGTTTAACTCTTCACGCGTTTTACGACGCTGTTTGCCAAAGGCTTTACTGCGCGGTGCAGAGGTTGGTTTTTTCATGATGTCAGATCTTTAAGCCGTTTTATTCAGTATAGAATTGAGGCGGAATCTAGCAGAAAGCAAGCAAAGAAAAAAGGCGACAGAGTAATCTGCCGCCTTTTTTCTTGACTCACGACCCTTAACGGGTTCCACCATCCCTGTTGGCTATCAACACGCCCTGTTTTTCCCTTAGCCTGGAACATTCCATGTTGTTTCCATTTCCTTTTACTAACGTCTCCGGACGTTTGTCTTCCTGACAATCCTGTGTCTTCGCCTCCTGGCGCTCCTGACCCTCATCCTGAGTCGTTGATCCTGTTAGCGTCCTCGCTATGTGCATTACTTTACTCTTTTGGGGTAAACTCACAAGATACCGACACGGCAAATCCCTTTTTTTCAGACAACTACCTTTCTATAAATTCATGATTTAACTATATTAACTGGCTTTGAGCCTGACAACGACTCTGTCATGTCGCATAAGTGCAATGGACAATGTCTCACAAAGCGTATGGCTTTTACTTACAGCACCGATGCGCCGAAAAATCCGTCTTTTGCTGGCGTTCAGGTATAATCGCCACAATGCTTTGACTGACGGAGACGACCGCTTTGACTAACCTGAATTATCAACAGACGCATTTTGTGATGAGTGCGCCTGATATTCGCCATTTACCTTCCGATTGCGGAATTGAAGTGGCTTTTGCTGGCCGTTCCAATGCAGGCAAATCCAGCGCCCTGAACACGTTGACCAACCAAAAAAGCCTGGCGCGCACCTCTAAAACGCCGGGCCGTACCCAACTGATTAACCTGTTTGAAGTCGTAGATGGCAAACGGTTGGTCGACCTGCCGGGCTATGGCTACGCGGAAGTCCCGGAAGAGATGAAACGCAAGTGGCAACGCGCGCTGGGGGAATATCTGGAGAAACGTCAAAGCCTACAGGGCTTAGTCGTTTTAATGGATATCCGCCATCCGTTGAAAGACCTCGACCAACAGATGATCCAGTGGGCTGTAGAGAGCAATATCCAGGTTCTGGTTCTTCTGACCAAAGCGGACAAACTGGCCAGCGGCGCGCGCAAGGCGCAGTTGAATATGGTACGTGAAGCCGTGCTGGCTTTTAATGGCGATGTGCAGGTAGAAGCGTTTTCCTCGCTGAAAAAGCAGGGCGTGGATAAGTTACGTCAGAAACTGGATAGCTGGTTTAGTGAACTGGCACCGGTCGAAGAGATTCAGGACGGGGAATAATCACCCGCTATGCCGGATGGCGCCGCTGCGCGTCTTATCCGGCCTACGGTGTGAGCGAAACTTTTCTTGCGCACAATAAAAAACGCCCCAGTCATAAACTGACTGGGGCGGCTAAAATATTCAGCCAAATCCGATTACGTGAAGTAAAAGGTCTGAAAGATAGAACATCTTACCTCTGTACCCTACGTGAATAACTTTACTCTTTTTTGAGCAACACAGAAAGACCTTTTCGTAATTTTTTTTCATTCTTTACATAGGGAATTCTAATACCCATCACAAAACCCCCGTGCTTATGTTGCTTAATTACGAAAAAAGCGCGTTATTCCTTAAATGCTTAGTGCGCTTGATCCCAATTTTCCCCGCTACCGACTTCCACCAGCAACGGCACATCAATACGCGTGCAGTTTTCCATCAACTGATGGATACGTTTTGCTACCGCATCTAAGTCGTCTTTATGCACCTCGAACACTAATTCATCGTGTACCTGCATAATCATCCGCACGCGTGGCTGCTCGGCCTGTAGCCAGGCATCGACGGCAATCATGGCGCGCTTGATGATATCGGCAGCCGTTCCTTGCATGGGAGCATTGATCGCCGCGCGTTCCGCCCCCGCGCGCCGCGCCGCGTTGCTGGATTTAATATCCGGCAGATAAAGGCGGCGTCCCTCCAGCGTTTCCACATAGCCTTGTTCTTTTGCCTGAGCGCGGGTGCGCTCCATATATTCCAGCACGCCAGGGTAGCGTTCGAAGTAGAGATCCATATACTTCTGCGCCTCTTTACGCGGAATATTAAGCTGGCGAGAAAGACCGAAGGCGCTCATCCCGTAAATCAGGCCAAAGTTAATGGCTTTCGCACTTCGGCGCTGTTCCCCGGTCACGCTATCCAGCGGCAAGCCAAAGACTTCCGCCGCCGTTGCGCGGTGAATATCCTTCCCTTCGGCGAACGCCGTGAGCAGTCCTTTATCACGGGAAAGATGCGCCATAATACGCAGCTCAATCTGTGAATAGTCCGCAGACACGATGAGATAATCCTCAGGCGCAATAAATGCCTGACGAATGCGGCGGCCTTCTTCATTGCGCACCGGAATATTTTGCAGGTTCGGATCGGTGGACGATAAACGTCCCGTCGCCGTTACCGCCTGATGATAGGACGTATGGACGCGCCCGGTTTTCGGGTTAATCATCAGCGGCAGCTTATCGGTATAGGTGGATTTTAGCTTCGCCAGACCACGATACTCCAGAATCACTTTCGGCAGCGGATAGTCCAGCGCCAGCTCCTCCAGCACCTCTTCCGACGTTGACGGCGCGCCGCCAGGCGTTTTCTTCAGCGGCTTAATACCCTGCTTTTCAAACAGGATAGTCTGCAACTGCTTCGTCGAGGACAGGTTGAACGCCTCGCCCGCAATGTCATGCGCTTTCTTTTCCAGTTCCGCCAGACGTAGCGTGATTTCTTCCGAATGTTTGTGCAGGACGGCAGGATCGATTTTTACACCATTGCGCTCAACGCGTGACAGTACCGGCACCAGCGGCATTTCGATGTTTTCGAAAACATTCAGCGGGCCTTTGTGCTGCTGGAGCTCAGGCCACATTTTGAGATGCAACTGTAACGTGACATCCGCATCTTCTGCCGCATAGCGCCCCGCTTCCTCCAGTGCGATCTGGTTAAAGGTGAGCTGGTTTTTACCTTTACCGGCAATGTCTTCAAAGGTGATAGTTTTGTGCTTCAGCCAACGATCGGACAAACTGTCCATATCATGGCGTCCGGCGACGCTGTTCAGAATGTAAGACTCAAGCATGGTATCGAAGGCGATACCGCGCAGCTCAATACCGTAATTTTGCAAGACGCCGCGATCGTACTTGAGGTTTTGCCCCACTTTGCGCACTTTTTCATCTTCCAGCAGCGGCTTCAGCAGTTCCAGAGCACGCTGGCGGGAGATTTGATCCGGAGCGTCCAGATAATCATGCGCGACAGGTACATACGCGGCAACGCCAGGTTCGATAGCAAACGAGAGGCCCACCAGGTTGGCGGCGATATTATCCAGACTGTCGGTCTCCGTGTCGAAAGCAAAAACTGGCGCTTTTTTCAGCTTTTCAATCCAGCTTTCCAGCGTAACGTCGTCCAGAATCGTGACATAATTTTCATAAGAGAGCGCCGCTGCCGGTTCGCTGGGCGATTCATCAATAACGACCGTTTCCTGCGGTTTGGCCGCCGGTTTCGCGCCCTTTGCCTGTAGCCACTTGCCTGACTCAACGTCCGCCGTCCAGCGCTTAAACTCATATTTTTTAAACAGGCCCAGCAGTTCATCCGCAATCGGCTGCTGCACTTCAAGCTGTTCGCAGGTCAGCTCCAGCTCAACATCCGTTTTAATGGTGGCGAGTTTATAAGACAGGTACGCTACGTCTTTATTCTGCGCTAATTTACCGGCCATCGTTTTGGCGCCGCGGAAAGTGAGACCGGCAATTTTTTCCGGCTCGGCGTACAGCGTATCCAGGCCGCCCAATCCCTGAAGCAAGGCTTGCGCCGTCTTCTCACCCACGCCTGGTACGCCTGGAATATTATCCGAGGAGTCCCCCATCAGCGCCAGAAAGTCGATAATCAGCTCAGGCGGCACACCGTACTTATTAACGACTTCATCCGGGCCGAGGATGGTGTTAGTCATGGTGTTGATCAGCGTAATATTCGGCGTCACCAACTGTGCCATATCTTTATCGCCGGTGCTGATTAATACCGGACGCCCCACCTTCTCCGCTTCTCGCGCCAGTGTACCGATAACGTCATCCGCTTCTACGCCAGAGACTGCCAGCAGAGGTAACCCCATGGCTTTAACCATGGCATGTAACGGCTCTATTTGCGCACGCAGATCATCCGGCATCGGAGGACGATGCGATTTGTAATGTTCAAAGAGCTCATCACGGAAGGTTTTTCCTTTGGCGTCAAACACCACCGCAGCATGCGTCGGCTGATACTGCATGATCAGGCTGCGCAACATGTTGAGGACACCATACATTGCGCCCGTAGGTTCTCCCGCGCTGTTGGTTAACGGCGGAAACGCATGATAGGCGCGATAGAGATAGGATGAGCCATCTACGAGAATAAGTGGGTTTTCTGGGATCTGAACCATAATGTCCGTGCCTGTTTAACAGATTATGGTTAAAGGATGCCACATACAGGAGGAAAACTTGAGTTTTTCGCCGCATTTGCGGAAAAGTTTTGTCGATCTTCAGGATCGCTCGCAAAACAACCTGTGGATAACTTTGTGTGTAAATTCTTACCATTACTTTAAAATCAGCGCGATAGCCTTCTCGTCTTAATAATTACCCATTATTTTCAATGAGTTGTTAACATCACGTTTTTCTGATTATCTGATTCATGCCGTTATCATAATGTGGATAGTTGTTACGAGTGTTTCTATTTCACTCAGCGCCATCATTAGCATCGTTTTCTGATAGAATCAGCCCCTTGCGCCCTTTTCGCGCACCATTTATGGCTAACTTTTGAATAATTTATTATGACGAGAATACTCGCGGCTATCACGCTCCCATTGAGTATCGTATTGACCATCCTGGTCACTATTGTTTGCTCAGTACCGATCATCATTGCCGGTATGGTAAAGCTTCTTTTGCCTGTTCCCGGTATCTGGCGCAAGGTCTCCATTTTCTGCAATTTCATGATGTATTGCTGGTGTGCTGGTCTTGCAGCGCTGTTACGCCTTAATCCGCACTTGCAATGGGATGTAGAAGGGTTAGAAGGGCTGAGCAAGAAAAATTGGTATTTACTGATTTGTAATCATCGCAGCTGGGCCGATATCGTTGTGCTTTGCGTTCTGTTCCGCAAGCATATCCCAATGAATAAGTACTTTCTTAAACAGCAATTGGCCTGGGTGCCGTTCATCGGCCTGGCGTGCTGGGCATTAGATATGCCGTTTATGAAGCGCTACTCCCGTAGCTACCTGCTCCGACACCCCGATCGACGCGGCAAAGATGTTGAAACAACTCGTCGCTCTTGCGAAAAGTTTCGTCGGTATCCCACCACTATCGTTAACTTTGTTGAAGGCTCGCGATTTACGCATGAGAAACGTCAGCAAACGCATTCACCTTATCAACATCTGTTGCCGCCAAAAGCAGCCGGTATTGCAATGGCGATTAATGTTTTAGGCTCACAGTTCGATAAGCTGCTTAATATTACGTTGTGTTACCCAAACAACGATCGTCACCCCTTCTACGATATGCTAAGCGGTAGGCTGACGCATATTGTTGTTCGGGTGCAACTGGAACCCATAAATGAAGAACTGCACGGCGATTACGTGAACGACAAAACATTCAAACGCCGTTTTCAACGTTGGCTTAATACGCTGTGGGATAAGAAAGATATACAGATAGAAGAGATTAAAACATCTTATAAAAACGCCGGTCAGTGACCGGCGTTCTTTTTATTTTTTATCAACCAAATATTTCACGGTATCAGCATACTGCTGAACAAAAACATCCATGCTGCTGGTATCCATACCTTGTGGGTTAATCTGGTATTTGCCATTGACGAACATCGCCGGAACGCCCTGCAGTTGCAGGTCAGCCGCGGCTTTCTCCTGTTGCGCAACCAGTGATTTCACCACGAAGCTGTTCCAGGCCGCATCGTAATCTTCGCCCTTGACGCCCGCATCAACGAACACTTTACGGATATCCGCGGCAGATTGTACTGTCTGGGTTTTCTGTACGGCTTCAAACAGCGGGACCGTGACTTTATCTTCTACACCCAACGCCATCGCCACCGCCCATGCCTGGGTGAGCTCCTTGCCCAACGGCCCCAGGAACTCAACGTGGTACTTGGTCATTTTGGTGCCTTCCGGCAGCTTTTTCTTCACATTGTCAGACACATGAAGCACTTCTTCAAACTGATAACAATGTGGGCAGTAGAAGGAGAAAAACTCCAGTACCTGGGGTTCGCCAGCGACCGGTTTATCCAGCGTGATATACTGTTTACCGTCTCTGATCTGTGCTGCCGAGGCGCTAAAAGCTAAAACCATACCAGCCAGCGCCAGCCAAATCTTTTTCATGATCAACTCTCTCCGATTAATACATTGGCGTTAATTGTAAAGGGGGTTCGTGCAAAATTTTAGTCTGCTCAATAAAAGTCGTTGTCTGTCGCTGCCAGTAATCTTCCCCTGTTAACCAGGGAAAGTTTTTTGGAAACGCAGGATCGCCCCAACGACGAATCAACCAGGCAAGATAATAAACTAAACGCATGGCGCGTAAAGGTTCAATAAGACCAATTTCAGCCGTATCGAACTCACTAATTTCTTCATAAGCTTCAATAATGGTTTCAAGCTGCATTCGCTGTTCGGCTTTGTCGCCGTTCAGCAGCATCCATAAATCCTGTATCGCCGGGCCGTTACGGGCATCATCTAAATCGACAAACAGCGGTCCATCACGCCATAGAATGTTGCCGGCATGACAATCGCCGTGCAATCGCAGCGTGGCGAAATCGGTGCGCCAGCATTCGGTAACTGCAGACAGTAGAGTATCAGTGGCTTTCAGGAAAGCCGCTTTTTGCCCGGAGGGAATCAGTGCGGCATCTTCGAATACCTGGCGAGGTTCAAAAAGATACTCTGCAAGCCCAATGTCAGGCCGGAAAGTGAAAGGACGTTTTCGCCCCGTCTGATGCAATCGACCAAGATAACGCCCTACCGCCTCCATCTGATCGATATTATCTGCTTCAAACTGACGACCGCCTACGCTGGGGAAAATGGCATAATGATAGCCCTGATGCGCTAACAGCGTCTGGCCATTAAACGCGAGCGGAGCGGCAACCGGAACCTCATCCTTCACCAGTTCAAGCGCGAATTGGTGTTCTTCCCGAATTTGATCAACAGACCAGCGCTCAGGACGATAAAACTTAACGACAAAACGTCGACGGTCTTCATCCTGAAACTGATAGACGCGGTTTTCATAACTGTTTAGTGGAGTCAGCCCGGAATCCACCCTGATCCCCTGTTCAAACAGCGCATCCATGATGGTTTCCGGGTGTAGCGTCTGGAAAGTAAAAGCGTTGTCGTTCATCCCATCATCCGGAAAATACTACGAATGATTCAGGATATCATTTCGTGGCGATTTCGGTGGCGCCGCTTACAAGGTTTTACTCTTTAATAACGCCGCGGGCGCGTAAAAGCGCCGTTTTAAAGTCCTCTTCATAGTCTTTTTGAATCCCTGGAATGGCGGCGTCTTTGGCGGAATCGCGCATTTTCAGATGGTAGATCAGGATATCATCAGTTAAATCTTCCAGTTTGCCGTCAAAACCTGACTCTTTCGCCAGTTTCTGCAAAAATTGCGTCAGATTAAGATCAGGCTCTTTCTGCCAGGCTGGCTGGAGGAGTTCAATGACTTCATTCAGGCGTTTACATTTCATAGCTGTGCTCCTTATTCTTGATACAGACACGGTAGCAGGGTCAATCCCACAATAAAAGAGGCGATATCGGTGAATCTGGGTGAAGTAATAACCGGCGTGGTGCTGGCAGGCGGTAAAGCCCGGCGGATGGGAGGTGCGGACAAAGGTCTGCTTGAACTGGACGGGAAACCGCTCTGGCGACACGTTGCCGACGCGCTCGCGCCACAGCTTGCTACGGTCGTCATTAGTGCTAATCGCCATCTGGATATCTACCAGGCCAGCGGCCTGAAAGTCATTCCGGATTCAATCGCTGACTTTCCCGGTCCGCTGGCGGGTATGCTTTCCGTTTTTCAGCAGGTAGTAGGCGACTGGTTTCTGTTTTGCCCCTGTGACAATCCCTGTATCCCCCACAACCTGGTCGATCGTTTAGCAGCGCAGCGTCATGGCGCACCCGTGGTTTGGGTTCATGATGGAGAGCGCGATCATCCAACGATCGCGTTGATTAATCGTGCCGTTGAGCCCCAGTTGACAGCTTATTTGCAAGCAGGCGAGCGGCGGGTAATGATTTTTATGCGCCAGGTAGGCGGACACGCCGTTGATTTCAGCGATTGTAAGGAGGCATTTGTGAACGTCAACACGCCGGAGGAGCTCGCGCAATGGCAAAAGAGACCATGATACCGCTACTCGCCATTGCCGCATGGAGCGGCACGGGAAAAACAACACTGCTGAAAAAACTGATCCCGGCGCTTTGCGAGCATGGAATTCGGCCAGGGCTGATTAAGCATACCCATCATGATATGGATGTTGATAAACCGGGTAAAGATAGCTACGAATTACGTAAGGCCGGGGCAGCACAAACGCTGGTTGCCAGTCAGCAGCGCTGGGCGTTAATGACTGAAACGCCGGGGCAAGAAGAGTTGGATCTGGCATGGCTGGTGAGCCGGATGGATGCATCAAAGCTGGATATGGTGCTGGTAGAAGGGTTTAAACACGAGGCAGTTGCGAAGATCTTACTTTTTCGTCAGGGATGTGGGCACAGCGAGGAAGAATTAATTCTTGATGAGCATGTTATTGCAGTTGCCAGTGATATTCCACTTGCCGTAGCGGTACCCGTTTTGGATCTTAATGATGTATCGCAGATTTCTGCCTTCATTTTGCGGTGGTTAGAGAAAGCACGTTCCTTGTAGGCCGAATAAGGCGGAGCCGCCATCCGGCGGTGCCGGTTGCCTGATGGCGCTGCGCTTATCAGGCCTACATTTTTACAGTTACCGCACACGCAAAA
>NZ_JBGDTY010000018.1:0-130151 GCF_046552515.1 Salmonella sp. SAL00653 | reverse complement strand
GGGCCCGAACGTGGCGGGGGTTATCGGTTCGGCCATTGCGGCGGGCGTGATGCTGAAGTACGTGCTGGCGATGTAATAGTGGATGGGATACGCATGTCGTATCCCATTTTCATCCAAATTTTTTCTGAAAGAAAAGTAAGTATGAACTGGTTCAGGTTCCGGTGATGCCGAATGCAAGAAAATACCGTAATTAAATATCTAAATACCAATATGTTTATACGGGAAATTACACGCTGGTTTGCCAGACGCTCGTTTCAAAACCGGATATTTCTACTGATCCTGTTTACATCCACCATCGTGATGCTGGCAATCACCTGGTATCTGACCGATATCACGAAAGAGCGCCTGCATTATCAGGTGGGCCAACGTGCGCTTATTCAGGCAATGCAAATATCCGCTATGCCAGAATTAGTTGAAGCCGTAGAGGCGCATGATTTGTCACGCATCAAAGCGTTGATTGACCCAATGCGCTCGTTTTCGGACGCGACTTACATTACCGTTGGCAACGAAAAAGGTCAGCGACTGTATCACGTCAACCCGGATGAGATCGGCAAATATATGGAGGGCGGCGATAGCGACGACGCGCTGTATAATGCTAAAAGCTACGTATCGGTGCGCAAAGGTTCATTAGGCTCTTCCTTGCGTGGTAAATCCCCGATTCAGGACAGTACCGGTAAAGTCATCGGTATTGTTTCCGTCGGCTATACTCTGGAACAGCTGGAGAGCTGGCTTAACTTACAAATCAGCTCGTTGCTGTTCCCGATGGCGTTACTGCTGCTGGTGCTGTTGTACTGCGCCCGCCGCTTCTCGCTGCATATTAAAAAGCAGATGCTTAACATGGAGCCGCAGCAGCTTTCACAACTATTAATTCAGCAAAGCGTGTTATTTGAGTCGGTATTTGAAGGGTTGATCGCCATTGACTCCCATCACCGTATTACCGCCATTAACCAAACGGCTCGCCGCTTATTGAATCTGAGCCAACCGGAATCTGAACTCATTGGCTATGCAATCCACCATGTCGTGTTGCCGGAGGCCTTCTTTTACGATGCGCCGCAAAAAAACAAAAAAGATGAGATCGTCACCTTTAACCAAATGAAAGTCATCGCCAGTCGCATGGCGGTCATTATTGACAACCAGCCTCAGGGCTGGGTTATTAGCTTTCGCAACAAAGACGATATCAATACACTCAGCCTGCAGTTAAGTCAGGTGTGGCAATACGCCGATAACCTGCGCACCGTGCAGCATGAGCATCGCAACCTTATTTCCACCATTGCCGGACTGCTGTTCCTGAAGCGCTACGATAATGCGCTGGCGCTGATTCAGCAGCAGTCGGAAAGCCACCAGAAAGTACTCGATTTTATTTCCCATAATTTCCGCGACCACCACCTTGCGGGGCTATTAATCGGTAAATATTATCGGGCAAAAGAGCTGGGGCTGGAGCTGATTTTCGATCCTTCAAGCTTTGTTGAACACCTGCCGTCATCGCTCTCGCATAATGAATGGATTTCGATTGTTGGCAATTTATTGGACAACGCCTATAACGCCACCCTGCTCAATCGCGAAGGCTCGCGACAGATTGAGTGCCTGATCAATAGCGAAGGTAATGAAGTCATTATTGAAGTTGCCGATCAGGGATGTGGTATTGACGAAAATATCCGCCAGCATATTTTCGAGCGTGGAGTGACCACCCACAACAACGGCGATCACGGAATTGGATTATGGTTGGTGCACAGCTACGTCAAGCAGGCCAATGGTGACATTATCGTCGATAACAATAATCCTTTTGGCACCATTTTTACCCTCTATATCCCTTTTACCAGAGAAGAATAACATGGATAGCATTACGACACTCATCGTTGAAGACGAACCGATGTTAGCGGAAATCCTGGTGGACACCATCAAGATTTTTCCCCAGTTTTCAATCGTCGGCATCGCAGACAAACTGGAAAGTGCGAAGAAGCAAATACGCCTCTATCAACCACAGTTAATTCTATTGGATAATTTTTTACCCGATGGCAAAGGGATCGATTTAATTCGTCATACCATCAGCACCAACTACACGGGGCGAATTATTTTCATTACCGCCGACAATCATATGGATACCATCAGCGATGCCTTACGCATGGGCGTATTCGATTATCTGATTAAGCCGGTACATTATCAGCGCCTGCAGCATACCCTGGAGCGGTTCACCCGTTACCGCAGTTCGTTACGTTCCAGTGAGCAGGCAAACCAGACGCACGTTGATGCCTTATTTAATATCCAGGCCAAAGAACAAACCGCAGAACCGAATAGCGGACTGCGGGGAATTGATGAAAACACCTTCAACCGGGTACGACAAATATTCGCCGACCCGCAGGCAGTACATACAGCAGACACTCTGGCGCAAATTCTGGGCAGCAGTAAAACCACTGCCCGACGCTATCTGGAACAAGGCGTGAAAAATAACTTTCTCGAAGCGGAGATCAGCTACGGGAAAGTGGGCAGGCCGGAGAGACTCTATCGCGGCAAAGTATGAGATTATGGCGCCAACATGTAATTACGGCGCATAGGCAAACACCTCAGCCACCCACTGACGAAAACCGTCCACATCCAGCGCCACCTGCGCGTTGGCGGGCTGCCCCAGACGCCCTTCAATATCAACGACCGTCGTGCCTGCGGTATATTCCCCCTGCGTTTCTACGGCCACAAAACAGGATTGCAGGGTAAAAAGCTCCGGACGCACCAGCCAGGCGATAGCGCAGAGATCGTGCATCCGGACGCCAGTGCGCATACTACCGCTGCGATAATGGTTGAACAGGCTGTGCAACATCTTACCGGTGCGATTCAGCGCGGGCAGTTTATTCAGAAAATCTGGCGAGAGCATTGCCTGATTTGTAACGTCCAGCCCACACATCACAATCTCCAGACCGCTGCGGAACACCAGCGCCGCGGCCTCCGGATCGACAGCAATGTTAAATTCAGCATTAGGCGTAAAATTGCCGCGCCCTGCGGAACCGCCCATCAACACCAGACGGCGAATGTTACACGCACACTCCGGATAGTGCATCAGTAGCAACGCAATATTGGTCAATGGCCCAATCGCCACTAATGTCATGGGCTCCGGGGCGTTCATCAGCACATCACGGATAGCGATAAACGCAGGCTTCGCCAACGGTTGGCGCTGATGGTCGACAAAATCATAGCCTTCCATACCGGATTCGCCGTGGACGTATGCCGCATCGCGTAACGAACGCAGCAGCGGTGTCGCGGCCCCCTGGGCAAGTGGGATATCGCTGTTCCAGAAATGCAGAAGCTGCAACGCATTACGGGTCGTTTTTTCAACGGAAACATTGCCTGCGACGGTGGTTATTAGTTGCAGATCAAGCTGGGGGGCGAACAGCGCGGCGGCAATCGCAGCCGCGTCATCAATGCCCGGATCGGTATCAAGAATAATGTGTAGGGATGCTGTCATTAATGCTCTCCTGACCTATTGTTTTATATCTTCATACTCAGCGCGACTGATACAGGCATCAGGCACATCGTCATCCGTCACCAGACGCGGACTTAGCTTATCACCTTCGACAAACGGAACTAATGGGCAAAAACGCCCTGGCGATGCTTTGTTTTCCTGCCACTGAATCTCAAGCGATTCGGGCTCAGCGCCGGGTTTTTCTGCCTGAATCACGGTACGAACATTACCGGTTAGCCAAAAAGATTGACACGTCCCATCAAGGCTAAGAGGCGGCGTCAAATGACCATTTTTACGTACTAGCGGATAAATAATACGCCCATCAGCGTAGGAAGGTGTCATGTAGCAGTTATACATTTTGCCTTTACTTATCACAGGCTGAAAGTAGCTTTCACCGCGATCGATCAGTTCAATCGTTTTTCCTTTCCAGCGATACACATTGACGCCATGGCTGCAGCAACCGCCGCGCCAATAGCTGACAATCTGTTTATGTTCAGCATCGATCTCTGGTGAAGTGATTTCCTGATAAGACGCTGGCGCATCAACATAACGCTGCTTGGCGGGGTCATAGAGCCATGTTTGTACTGGAGCATCCGGCCCAGCAAGTAGCTCTGTTACAATCGATAGATCCGGGTAGCCATCAAAATTGACATCCCCCCATTGAGGCATAAACGGGCTACAAGTGCCCACCGAGGCGGTATCTAAGGTCTGTATGAGTTTACCATCACGGTATAATTTTATCGCCGAAATGGCCGGCGTATTGCCGCAATCAATCTCTTTGGAAGGGTCGTAACCCCCTGCATCATTCGTGTTCGTGACCAGCACAATATCAGGGGAGTTTTTAGGTTTGAGGTAGATAAGGGCAACAGGAAAATGTCGTTTTTTATCTGCGGACGTCCATTCGCCTTTAATCTCACTGCTGGAGATTTCCGCATTCCAGTAACCCGAAAGCGCCTTTACGCGTTCTTCAAGATGCACCTCTTTATCCTGGAGTGAGCCGCGTAGAACAATCACTGCCTTGTGCTGATTGCAAGGTTCATAGCAGTAATACCCATAAAGCGTGTTACCAAATCGCGTGATATTAACGTTTACCGGTTTCCCCGCGATAGTTCCGGTATAGTTTCGCTCCCAGGCGGGTAGCTCCAGCACCGTGGCTCTTGTTGCGTCCATCCAAAAGCCGATGGCGAGTAACGTTGGCAATCCATATTTTATTTTGCCCATTTCCCTTATCCCTGTAGGCATTACAACCAAAAAACCAGCAACGATTGTGCTGGTTTTTCAGATGAATAGCAAAAAGGTGGGGCATTAGCAACGGATGACGACTACGCCTTATTTTTCCTGTCGCACATTGAATATCAAAAGAAATTCTTAAGATCTGGTCAACGTAGCGTCATCAGGCAGATTTCTGAATTATGAAATCTTATTCGACCTCACGAACATCCACACGCAGCTCTTTCGGCACTTCGAAAACAATATTTTCTTCGCGCCCCTCAAGCGTGACAGCTTCGCCGCCGCCAAACTCGCGCAGACGCGCAATAACATTCTGCACCAGAATATCCGGCGCGGAAGCGCCAGCGGTGACGCCGACGCAGGCGGCTTCTTTCACCCACGCCTCCTGGATATCCGCCGCATCGTCGATAAGAAACGCGGTTCTTCCCATCCGTTGGGCCAGTTCCGCCAATCGGTTAGAGTTAGAAGAGTTTTTCGAGCCGACCACCAGCACCACGTCAGCCTGCTCCGCCAGCGCCCGCACCGCTTCCTGACGATTAGTTGTGGCATAGCAAATATCGTCTTTGCGCGGGCCGACGATTTTCGGAAAGCGTTTACGCAGCGCATCAATCACATCGGACGTATCGTCCACGGAAAGCGTGGTTTGCGTCATGAAGGAGAGCTTGCCTTCATTTTTGACATTCAGCGTCCAGACGTCCTCTGGCGACTCAACCAGGTACATCCCCCCTTCCGGGTTGCTGTACTGGCCCATGGTGCCTTCCACCTCCGGGTGCCCGGCGTGGCCGATGAGAATAGATTCTTCACCGCGACGGCTGGCGCGCGCCACTTCCATATGGACTTTCGTCACCAGCGGGCAGGTGGCGTCAAAAACGGTAAGATCGCGGCTTTTCGCCTCGTTACGCACCGCCTGGGAAACCCCATGAGCGGAGAAGATCAGAATGGCGCCATCCGGCACTTCGCTAATTTGCTCTATAAAGATCGCCCCGCGCTGGCGCAGGCTGTCCACTACATAGCGGTTATGCACGACTTCGTGCCGAACGTAAATTGGCGCGCCGTAAATGGCGAGCGCATTTTCAACAATGCTGATAGCGCGGTCTACCCCGGCGCAAAAACCGCGTGGGTTGGCCAACAGGATCTGCATGTTTATGCCTCCAGCGCCGGATCGATTTCCAGCACTTCAATATCAAAGTGAACGGTATGCCCGGCCAGCGGATGGTTAAAATCAACGGTAATCGAGTCGCCGTTGATTTCGCGAATCACGCCAGGCATTTCGCTGCCATCCATTGCGGTAAAAAGCATAATCGCCCCGACTTCCGGTTCGCCCGCCGCCATAAACTCACGGCGCGAGAAATACTGGATCAAGTCCGGACTGGGGACGCCAAACGCGGCGTCAGGCTCCAGCGAAAACGCTTTCTTTTCCCCTTCTTTCAACCCCAGAAGCTGCTGCTCCAGACCTTCGGAAAGCGAGGTATCGCCAAGACGGAACAGGGCTGGCTTGCCGTTATTGCGGGTAGATTCCGCCGTTGAGCCATCATCCAGTTTCAGGGTGAAGTGAACGAGGATCGCGCTGTTGCTCTGTACGGATTTAGACATGCAAATTGCTCACGTGTTTTGCCCGGAGGCACAAAGGACGATAAAACCGTAGGCCGGATAAGGCTTTTTCACCGCCATCCGGCACCACGTTTGCCTGATGGCGCTGCGCTTATCAGACCTACAAAACCGGATAAGCGCCACCCGGTATTTACGCTTATGCCTGTTCTTTCGCTGTCGGCTTCGGCAAAAAGCCTTCCAGTACTATCAGCGCCGCGCCGATACAGATCGCGCTATCGGCAAGGTTGAACGTCGCGAAATGCCAGTTGCCGACGTAAAAATCGATCATATCGACAACAAAGCCGTGCCACAGGCGGTCGAACAGGTTACCCAGCGCGCCGCCGATGATTAACGCATAAGCGATGTTATTCAGCTTCTGCGTCGCTTTCGAGCGATACATCATCACCAAAAGAATTACGCAGATCCCTATCGCAATCCCGGCAAAGAACCAGCGCTGCCAGCCGCCGCTATCCGCCAGGAAGCTAAAAGCCGCGCCGTAGTTACGCGCATAATGCAGATTAAGCGACGGGAACAGCCCTACCGTATCCCCCAGAGCGAAATTCTGGAGGATCAGGTATTTGCTGCCCAAATCGATAATCAGCACGACTACTACCAGCCATAGCCAGCGTAGTCCTGTTGAACAGAGTGGTTTACTCATCAGGCAAATTTACGTTGTTCGCCATTACCGGCGATGTTGCTGACACAGCGTCCGCAGATATCTGCATGTTCCGCCACCTTGCCGACATCAGTAGTGTAGTGCCAGCAGCGCGGACACTTATCACCCTCGGCACGCGTTACCACTGCCTGAACTGTCGTATTACCAGCATTGTACTGAATATTTTCATCATCAATACCCCCCGCTTGCTCAGAAATCACGAACTGGGAAGTAATGAAGATAAATCTGACCTCTTCACCCAACAGTTTCAGCTTCTTGATCGTACCGTTAGCATCGTCAGCATATTTCAGCGTCACTTTTGCTTCCAGGTTCGATTTGATGCCATTGGCTTTCTGATTTTCCAGCTCTTTGTTGACCTGGTCCTTGATATAGCGGACATCGTCCCAGAATGCGTCATTAAATTCTTCATTCTCTTCCAGGCCAAACAACCCGTCGTACCATTCGCCGGTGAAGACATATTTTTCACGCTCGCCCGGCAGGTAGCCCCAGATTTCATCAGCCGTGAAGGACATGATCGGCGCCATCCAGCGAACCAGCGCCTCTGCGATATGATACAGCGCAGTCTGGCAGCTACGACGCGCGACGCTATCGGCCTTCGCGGTGTACTGGCGGTCTTTAATGATGTCGAGGTAGAACGAACCCATTTCAACGGAGCAGAAGCGCATCAGGCGCTGTACCACTTCATGGAAGTCGTAAGCTTCGTATGCCTTCAGAATCTCTTGCTGCGCCGTTTTCGCGCAGCCCACCGCCCACCTGTCCAGCACCACCATCTCTTCCGGTTTGACCATATCGGTGGCCGGATTGAAGCCATTGAGGTTCGCCAGCAGGAAGCGCGCGGTATTACGGATACGACGATAGCTGTCGGCAGCGCGTTTCAGGATTTCGTCAGAGACCGCCATTTCGCCGGTATAGTCAGTAGACGCCACCCACAGACGCAGGATATCCGCGCCCAGTTTATTCATCACATCCTGCGGCGACACGGTGTTACCGATGGATTTGGACATCTTGCGCCCCTGACCATCGACGGTGAAGCCGTGAGTCAGTACCTGGCGGTATGGCGCTTTGCCTTTCATCGCCACGCTAATCATCAGGGAGGACATAAACCAGCCGCGATGCTGGTCAGAGCCTTCCAGATACATATCGGCCGCATGACCGGCGAATTCCGGACGTGCATCAACCACGGAGTAACTGGTGGAACCGGAATCAAACCAAACGTCCAACGTATCCGGAACTTTCTCGTATTGATCGGCATCTTCGCCGAGGATCTCTTTCGGGTCGAGATCCCACCACGCCTGGATACCGTCAACTTCGACGCGTTTCGCCACCTCTTCCATCGCCGCCAGAGTACGCTCAATCGGCAGCAGCTCCTGCGTTTCTTTATGCACGAACAGCGCCATCGGTACGCCCCAGGTACGCTGACGTGAGATACACCAGTCAGGACGGTTAGCGACCATTGATTCAATACGCGCCTGACCCCAGTCCGGGATCCACTGAACGCCCTTGATCTCTTTCAGCGACTGTTGACGAAGCCCTTCTTTATCCATGCTGACGAACCACTGCGGGGTCGCGCGGAAAATGATCGGCGTTTTGTGACGCCAACAGCACGGATAGCTGTGCTGCATTTTTTCGACATGCAGTAGCGCGCCTTTTTCTTTCAGCAGTTCAATAACGATATCGTTCGCTTTGAAGACGTTAACACCGTCAAGCGTTGGATATGTGCCTGGCAGGTAAGCGCCGTCCGGCCCAACCGGGTTAGCCGTTTCCAGGCCATACTTTTGGCCGATCACGTAGTCATCCGGGCCGTGGCCAGGGGCGGTATGTACCGCGCCGGTACCGGCGTCCAGGGTGACGTGATCGCCGAGGATCGCCGGCACGTCAAAGCCCATAAACGGATGGGTAAAGCGCAGCAGTTCCAGCTCCGCGCCTTTAACGGTGCCGAGAATGGTGTATTCAGCCGCACCAATACGCTGCATGACGCTTTCAACCAGATCTTTCGCCAGAATCACCGCCTGGCCGTCAATCTGCACCAGCGCATAATCAAAGTCCGGCGCCAGGGAGATGGCGCGGTTAGCCGGTAGTGTCCACGGCGTGGTGGTCCAGATAACCAGCGACACAGGGCCGCTCACGCCCGGCAGACCAAACTTCGCTTTCACCGCATCCTGATCGACGGCGCGGAACGCCACGTCGATAGACGGTGACGTTTTGTCGTAATATTCAACTTCCGCTTCCGCCAGCGCGGAACGGCAGTCAACGCACCAGTGCACCGGCTTAGCGCCTTTGTGCAGATGACCGTTTTTGATAATTCTGCCCAGCGCGCGGATGATGTTGGCTTCGGTTTTGAAGTCCATGGTCAGGTACGGATGCGACCAGTCGCCCAACACGCCCAGACGAATGAAGTCTTTACGCTGGCCGTCAACCTGCGTAGCGGCATATTCGCGGCACTTAGCGCGGAATTCAGCGGCGGTGAATTTCTCGCCCGGCTTACCGAACTCCTGCTCGACTTTCAGCTCGATAGGCAGACCGTGACAGTCCCAGCCCGGCACGTAAGGCGAGTCAAATCCCGACAGTCCTTTGGACTTCACGATAATGTCTTTCAGAATCTTGTTAACTGAGTGACCAATATGAATGCTGCCATTCGCATATGGAGGGCCATCATGCAGAATGAAGGTTTTTTTGCCTTTTTTGGCCGCACGAATGATGCCGTACAGATCATCATCGGTCCAACGCGCCAGCATTCCCGGTTCACGCTTGGCGAGGTCGCCGCGCATCGGGAACCCTGTTTCCGGCAAATTCAGGGTCGATTTATAGTCACTCATCAGATTCTCGGTTCCGTATTTCGGTTTGATAAACACCGTCAGGGTTACACCTGCCCGGCTAGCCCAAAAAACTTGCGGGCCGTTAACTCATCGCGTGCGATTTGCGCTTTTAGCTCATCAAGCGACGCAAATCGCTGCTCATTACGTATCTTTTTACGCAGTATTACATCTATATGGCGACCGTAGAGGTCCATTACAACGTCCAGCAGATGCACTTCCAGTTGTTGACGCACGCCAGCCACCGTTGGACGAGTGCCAATGTTCGCTACGCCGGGTAACGGCTTATCGCCAAGCCCGGTGACTTCCACCGCATAGACCCCCTTGACCGGGGAGACCTGACGGCGCAGCGGTAAGTTCGCCGTCGGGAAGCCAATGGTACGTCCCAGCTCGTCGCCATGAACGACACGCCCGGAAATAGTAAAGGGATGTCCCAGCAGACTTTCGGCAAGCGCCAGGTTATCTTCCGCCAGCGCCTGTCTCACTGCGGTACTACTGATACGCACGCCGCCTTCACAAAAGGTTTGGGTGCTGGAAACCGCAAAACCATACTCCGCCCCCGCCTTCTGTAATAACAAGAAATCGCCCGCGCGGCTAGCACCAAAGCGGAAATCATCGCCGACGGCAAGAAATTGCACGCCAAGTCGCTCCACCAGCAGTTCGCTGATAAACGTTTGCGCCGTCAAAGCGGCAAAGCGGCGATCGAATTTCACGCACAGCACATAGTCCACGCCGCACTGCGCAAGGTAATGCAGTTTTTCACGCAGGCGCGTCAGGCGAGCGGGCGCTTTATCCGTCGCGAACAGCTCCAGCGGCTGCGGTTCGAAAATCATGACCACCACCGGCAGACCGCGTCTGCGTCCTTCTTCCTGCAAACCCTGCAGTAGAGCGCGATGCCCCCGATGTACGCCGTCGAAATTACCAATGGTCAGCACACACCCATGCGGGGCCTGACTGAGATTATGTATGCCGCGTATCAGCTTCATGTCTGACTCAAAACAGTGAAAATCGCAAGAGTATACCTTGTACAGCGGTCAAGGTTAACCGACTATTGCCCTGAGGAAACATAAAGAAGATGCTTTTCATCGCCATGCGGCAAACTCCGCCCCAAAACCCGCCGCTTAATGCAATTTTTCTCATGGAAAGGCTGTATTCACAGCACGCAAGCTGGTAGAATCCTGCGCCATCACTACGCAACGAGTGCTGCAATTTAAACGGCGCTTATTTGCACAAATCCATTGACAAAAGAAGGCTAAAAGGGCATATTCCTCGGCCTTTGAATTGTCCATATAGAACACATTTGGGAGTTGGACCTTGGCTAATATCAAATCAGCTAAGAAGCGCGCCGTTCAGTCTGAAAAGGCTCGTAAGCACAACGCAAGCCGTCGCTCTATGATGCGTACTTTCATCAAGAAAGTATACGCAGCTATCGAAGCTGGCGACAAAGCTGCTGCACTGAAAGCATTTAACGAAATGCAACCGATCGTGGACCGTCAGGCTGCTAAAGGTCTGATCCACAAAAACAAAGCTGCACGTCATAAAGCTAACCTGACTGCACAGATCAACAAACTGGCTTAATCGCCTGCTTGTTATCAGCTTTGTAGAAAAACCCGCGTAAAGCGGGTTTTTTTATGCCTGCTATCTGCCGTTTTGCTCGACAACCGCTGGCTCTGACCTCACTCGTTCACGCTCTTCCTGACCAGCCTATTTTTTCAGCTACCCCTCCCTTAGTCACGTAATACTTGAAAGTTATTTTCTTTCACTGTTTTCCTTTTCTTATTTCATTACTGAAAAAACTGTGACCACCTTAGCAAATAAAAACATCGCTCATTCAAAAACTAATAAACGCAATCCTGATGTAAGATTTAATAATTGATTGATGCCGTCGGGTTAACTACTTTTCATGTACACCTTACTTACTCATTTTAATCTGAGGTTAAATTCAGAAACGACATAAAAATAATATTCAAAACTTGCTTAGAAAGTAGAGGTTGTTTTTCTGGGCGTATCGTACCAATATCGGAGTTATCATTATGAGTTCTGTCATTGAGGATACCCAGCCTTCCGGGTCAGCATCATTGTCTTTACTACAGCGTATTAGCTACGGCTCTTTGGATGTGGCGGGTAATCTGCTGTACTGCTTCGGTTCAACGTACATTTTATATTTCTACACAGACGTTGCGGGCATTAGCCTTGCCGTAGCAGGCGTTATCCTGCTGCTGGCGCGTATTATCGATGGCATAGACGCCCCCATATGGGGGATCATCATCGATAAAACACGTTCACGCTACGGTAAATGTCGTCCCTGGTTTTTATGGTTACCGCTGCCTTTTGCGGTATTCAGCGCACTGTCATTTTGGTCTCCTGATATCAGTATGACAGGAAAAGCCATCTATGCAGCAATATCTTATATGATTGCCAGCATTCTATTTACCGGACTTAATACACCACTCAGTGCAATATTACCCCTGATGACCTTATCTCCCAAAGAAAGACTGGTTTTAAATTCCTGGCGAATGACCGGTGGGCAAATTGGGGTTTTATTAATGAACGCGACCGCCTTGCCGTTAGTCGCTTTTTTAGGTAATGGTGATGATCACGCTGGTTTTATTTATACGGCAATTACGTTTGCCATTATATCCTGCGCGCTAACGCTCTTTGCGTTTAAAAACATTCGTGAAATGGATACGGATAAAATACAGCATGAACCTAAGTTGCCGATGAAAAAAAGTTTCGCGGCGATGAAAGGTAACTGGCCGTGGATCCTGATGGTGCTGGCTAATCTGATCTTCTGGATTGCCCTACAGCAGCGCAACACGACCATTGTCTATTATCTGACCTACAACCTCGACCGTAAAGATCTGGTACCGCTGATTAACAGCCTAGCGACGATTCAGATCCTGTTTATCATCGCTATCCCCTTCTTTAGCAAATACCTGGCTAAAACCTGGATATGGGTAGGCGGTCTGCTGGTCGCCACGTTTGGCGGCGTCATGATGTGGCTGGCAGCGGACAACATTACTTTCCTCATCGCCGCCTGGATACTCGGCAATATCGGCAGCGGTATCGCCTGCTCAATGCCGTTTGCCATGCTGGGCTTCGCCGTCGATTTCGGCGCCTGGAAGACCGGTATTAAGGCTACCGGCATTCTTATCGCCTTCGGCAGCACCTTCTGCATCAAGATGGGTAGTGGCCTCGGCACCGCTTTCGCCGCCTGGATCATGAACAGTTTTGGCTATGTCCCCAACCATGCCCAGAGTGCTGCGGGTCTGGAGGGCATTATCTGGGCCTTTATCTGGGCACCCGCCCTACTCTTCGCGCTCGCAGCGATCCCACTACTTTTCTTTCGCAAATACGAAGCGATGGAAGAGAAGATTCGCCACGATCTGGAAACCGTCAACTCATAACGTTCTTTACCTTCACCCTCGAATATGGGAGGCACCACCATGCCATTTATGCAACAAGACCCGCGTCGTCTGGTCTGGCAGCAAAACGATCGCTATTTATGGATTGAACCCTGGGGCGAGAACAGCCTGCGCGTACGCAGCGGCCGTCATCTGCCGGTAATGAGAAATGAAGACTGGGCATTGACTGAGCCAGTCGCAGAAAGTCAGTGCCACATTGATTATGAGCACCACCAGGCAACGCTGACCAACGGCAAAATTATCGCTATCGTCAATCAAAAAGGACAAGTTACCTTTTACCGCCATCCACACAACCCCCTGTTGCAGGAGTTCTGGCGCCTGCGGGGCGAAATTGGCGAGGATGAATCATCTCACGGCCAGTACGTTAGCGCACTCAACCTTGAGGGACGCGAGTTCCGCCCGATTCAGGGTGGGAAATATTCACTGAAAGCCCGCTTCGAAGCCACCGAAGGGGAAAAAATTTATGGCATGGGGCAGTATCAACAGGCCAACCTGGATCTCAAAGGATGCGTGCTTGAGCTGGCGCAACGTAACTCCCAGGCCTCAGTACCGTTTATGCTCTCCAGTCTGGGCTACGGATTTTTATGGAACAACCCGGCAGTCGGACGCGTAACCTTTGCCCAAAACGTTACCGAATGGGAAGCGCAGGTCAGCGAACAGTTAGACTACTGGATCACGGCAGGCGATACCCCGGCAGAAATTAGCCGGGCTTACGCGCTGGCTACCGGCACGCCGCCGATGATGCCGGACTACGCCATGGGCTTCTGGCAGTGCAAACTCCGTTATCGTACGCAGGAAGAGCTGCTGGAGGTCGCCCGCGAATATAAGCGCCGCAATCTACCTATCTCGGTGATCGTTATCGACTTCTTTCACTGGCCGAATCAGGGTGACTGGATGTTCGATGCGCGCGACTGGCCCGATCCTGATGCCATGATTGCCGAGCTGAAATCGCTGGGAATTGAGCTGATGGTCTCCGTCTGGCCGACGGTGGATAACCGTACCGAAAGCTATCGGGAGATGCGTGAAAACGGCTGGCTGGTACAAACGGAACGTGGCTTGCCGATCAATATGGATTTCCTCGGCAATACTACTTACTTTGATGCGACTCATCCGGGCGCGCGCGACTACGTCTGGGGCAAAGCCAAACGCAACTATTACGATAAAGGCGTGAAGTTATTCTGGTTAGATGAAGCCGAACCTGAGTTCAGCGTTTACGACTACGACAACTATCGCTACTATGCCGGGCCGGTACTGGAAGTGGGCAATATCTACCCACGTATGTACGCTAAAACCTTTTTTGACGGCATGAAAGCCGATGGCGAAGACAAGGTTATCAACCTGCTACGCTGCGCCTGGGCCGGCAGTCAGAAGTACGGCGCGCTGGTCTGGTCAGGGGATATTCACTCCTCGTTTAGATCGCTGCGCAACCAGTTTGCCGCCGGACTCAATATGGGAATCGCGGGGATACCGTGGTGGACGACGGATATCGGCGGTTTTCATGGCGGTAATATTCACGACCCGAAATTCCATGAATTGCTGATTCGCTGGTTCCAGTGGGGCGTCTTTAGCCCGGTGATGCGTCTGCACGGCAACCGCGATCCGCAGATTTTACCCGCACAACCATACCGGGATGGTATCGCCCAGTGCCCTACAGGTGCGCCGAACGAGGTCTGGAGCTACGGTGAGGAAGTATGCGAGGTACTGACAGGTTGCCTGGCGTTGCGAGAAAAACTCAAGCCCTATATCAAAGCGCTGATGGAGGAAACCCATAAGCACAATTCACCAGTGATGCGCCCCCTGTTCTTTGAATTCCCCGAACAGGAAACAAGTTGGACAATCACCGACCAGTATTGTTTTGGTCCTGACCTGCTGATCGCCCCCGTCATGCATGAAGGTATGCGCGAACGTGATGTCTGGCTACCAGAAGGGGAAACATGGACGGATCTTGCGACCGGTGAAAGCTATTCAGGAGGGCAGACGCTGCATTACGCTACGCCACTGAACAGAATTCCGGTGTTTATCCGCGAAGGTGGGCAGTACCGTAGCCTGCTGAACTTGTAGAATGATTCCGGCTGCGGGTTAATACCGCAGCCGGAAGTATTACGGTAGGTACGTCTACTGTAGCTTAAACAATGCCGAGTAGTCCGCATTGCAAATACGCTGCACCGCCGGATGCTGGATCATTCTCTCGGCAAAAATCGCATGATATTCTTCCATGACATTCTCCACGCGCCCAATCTCTATTACCGACTCATCGGCATAAAAATCCAGCGAATAAAGGCTCGGCGCCACAAAAATCGCATCGTGCGTCGCGCCAAACGCCTTCATTAAGGCCGCGTCATCAAATTCGCCGAGGATCTCAACCTGCAACCCCTGCGAATTAAACCAGTTCAACAATTTACGCCCCAGCATCGAGCGCCGTCCCGGCACCAGCAAACGTCGCTCTTCCAGGCAGGCAGGGAACGCTTTTTCGGGAAGTGGATTCGTACACCAGAAACTGACGCTACATTCGCCGATTTTGACTGAGAATAGCCCCTCCTGCTGCGTGGAATCTATCGGGCAGTCGGAGATAATCATATCCAGCTTGTGCTGGCTGAGCTGTTCGAGCAACATTTCGTGCGTGGACTCGAAGCAACGCAGATGTATGGGTTCGTCTACCACCACCGCCGCATCCAGAACGCTGCTGACCAGACGCTTGGATAAAGCATCGGCGACGCCGACATCAAACAACAGGTTTGATTCTTTGCGGTAATTGACGATATCCAGCATCTCCTGGCTTAGCGTAAACATTTTGTCCGCATAGCGAAAAACCAGCTCGCCCAGTTCGCTGGGTTCAAGACCGCGTCCCTTACGTTTAAATAGCTTCCCCTGTAAACGCTCTTCCAGGGCTTTAATTTGACCAGTAATGGTTTGCGGCGTCAGAAAAAGCGCCTCTGCGGCACCCACGACAGAACCTTCTTTATAGACATGCCAGAAGTAATAAAGATGGTTGTAGTTAATATGAGACATGCTCATTCCTCTCCCTGTTCAATGTCGCAAGGGAGCGATACATCGCTCCCCCTTTCCTTCGTACTGGTTATGCCGGCGCGTTCAAACGCGCGCGCAACCAGCTATACCCCACCACTGCGGAGAGCAATGAACCAATCAAAATGCCCAATTTCGCCCAGTTAATAAGTTCCGGATCGACATTGCCAAATGCCAGGCTGGCGATAAAGATGGACATCGTAAAGCCAATGCCACACAAAATGCCGACCGCCATGATTTGCTGATAAGTGGTCCCTTGCGGCAGATGCGCCAGCTTGAAACGCAGCGCCAGCCAGCAAAACAGGCTAATCCCCAGCGGCTTACCAATCAGCAGACCGGCAATAATTCCCAACGGCAGCATGGAGGTCAGACCGTCAATCGTGACGCCCTGAAGAGAAACGCCGGCATTCGCAAAAGCGAAGAGCGGCAGGATCAGGTACGCAACCCACGGGTGCAGAACATGCTCCAGACGCTTGGCCGGCGAGCGTCCGTGTTTTTCTTTCAGCGGAATAAAGAAGCCGACAATGACGCCTGCCAGCGTCGCGTGAACGCCGGACTTCAGTACCGCCGTCCACAGCACTGCCCCGACCAGAATATATACCCCAGTCCGTCTGACGCCGCACAGGTTCAGCAGCGCCAGCACGGCAATCGCGAACGCCGCCACGCCCAGCGAGACGATAGAAAGATCGCTGGTATAAAACAGTGCGATAATAACGATGGCGCCGAGATCATCGATGATCGCCAGCGCCATCAGGAAAATTTTCAGCGCCAGCGGAACCCGGCTGCCCAACAGCGCCAGCACGCCCAGCGCAAAGGCGATATCCGTCGCGGCAGGAATAGCCCAGCCCTCGCGAGTGACTGGATCGGAGTAGTTAAAGGCCAGATAGAGCAATGCCGGTACAATCATCCCGCCGATGGCGGCAATCACCGGAAAAGCGGCCTGGCGCAGACTGGCTAACGAGCCTTGCATCAGTTCGCGCTTAACTTCCAGGCCAATCAACAGGAAAAACACGGCCATCAGCGCATCGTTGATCCACAACAGCATGTTTTTGTTGATCTCAAGCGCCCCAACCCGTAGCTGAACCGGCGTCTCCAGAAAATCATGATACCATCCACTGGTCGCGCCCATATTGGCCATCAGCATAGCCAGCGCAGCGGCGATGATGAGAATGATGCCCCCAGAGGCATCGCTGCTAAAAAATCGGTGCAGATGTTTCACTTTTTATTCTCTCAATCAGGTGAATTCTTCGGATCTACTATCTTACCTCGCCTGACTCATCGTTAAAATTAGATTATATATGATGAATAGCTCGTTTTTTACGAAATGAAGTCCGACTTACGCCGGACTTTTTTAGTGCAGTCAGTCATTGATGATAGACCGCTACGCGTACAGATCCATTTTATACACCCGGAAACTGGTAATATCGTAGCGATAGCCTTCCCCGTTCGTTTCCGCGTTTTTGTAGTAACCTGACGTCATGGTCGCTTCAAAAAGCACGGTTTTCTCCGTAGGCGCAATCTCCTGTAAAATTAGCAGCCCCATCGCCTCGCTGCCCGCCTGCGGATCGATAATATCGCTCTCGCCAGGCTGGCAAGAGATGGCGCGGCCATAAACGGATTAAGAATAATCAGCGCATTTTGTACTGTATTACTTTCTGTAATCTGGCTGAGGCTGTGCTCATAAATCGCCGTATGGTTGAGCACCATCGCATTTTGCTTATCAATCCTCTGATTGACGGCAAGACACGGGGTAGGAAGCGTATTCTTTTGATGTTTGAACGGCCCCATGATCTCTCCAGTATATCGTTGTCGTTCCTTGCTGGAACAACGAAATAGATACGCTGGAGAGGGTTGTACTGATAATCAAAAGCCATCGACTCAGCTCTATCACACGGCATGCGATGCGTTATCCGACCTTACGGGATTGATTATATTCATACTTCAGATAATCCAGCGTTGCCGTCACATTTGCCGGTGACAGACGATTAAGCTGCGCCAAAAAAGGATGCGCATACAGATAATTAATGAACGCCGTCGCGCCTTGTAACGTAGCATAGCGTTGCTGGGTAATTTTTTTATTACCGGTGAGATTACACACCGCCATAGCATAATCGCGGGTAGAAAAAGTACGCCAGACATTGTTACGGATACCGCCGCTTAAAAACAGGCGTGGCGGAATATCTTTTTGCAGCGGCGTCGTACCGCGTTCTTTGACAAATGAAATATGGCAACGGCCCTGATGGACATGCGGCATATTCGCCATCATGCATCCCCCCAGAATAAAGCATTCATGATCGAGGTAATGCTGAACGTTTAAGGAGCGTTCGTCCGTCAGCATCCGCACCAGTTCAAAATGGCGGTAGGCAGGCAACACCGGCTTTACGATCATTCCGGAGTCATTCTTATATAACGAGGCCGGACCGTAGTCGATATCAAATAAAGTTTCGCGGCGCGCTGTAATCGCTTCCTTACGTTGCACCATATGCGCCAGCGTACCCGGAGGTAGCCGTTCTTCATAATACGACTGATACTGCCAGGCTTTATCCAGCGGCTGTGCTGAATAATTTGACGAAATCGCCACCCCCCTTCCGCTTTGTTCTTCTGCCGTCACCAGAACATACAGGCTGCTGTCTCCACCGTTATAGTTCACCCTGAAAGCGCGGGTGCTGAGTGCGATATCGAAGGCCGGAAACTGCTGGCATCGCTCTGCAAGGTTTGCATTACGGGATAGTTTAAACAGCGCCCGGTTAAGACCTGTGCTGTCTAATTTCAGCTGTGAGCGGATCCCGGCAAGCGACGTCCCTTCCTCAATTAGGGTTGCCAGCTCGTCCTGTCGGCAATCGCTTTTTGCCTTTTCGGGGACGATGAACGTTTTCCGACACTGACTACACGCCATGCGGTGTTCGCCCTGAGTCGAGAAGCCGTATTTCTTTAATGAGGTGCTGCCGCAGGCAGGACACTGTTTGACCAGGCCTTTCCATCCCCGGTTTACCGTGTGGCGAAAAAGATTTAACGCCCCAGCGGAAATAACAGGAAACAGGAAACCACATTCCCGACAAAGAACATCTTTTCCCTGGCGGACATAATCCGGACTGTTCAACACGCCCAGATTTTTACATCCCGGCGTTTTACAGCAGTCCACATTAATATTGGCAAACATGCGTTCCTCCTTGAGCATTACTTAAAAAAAACAGACCGGATCTCCGCCGGTGACAGGTTATTTACGTAAAGGGTTTTCATCGCTTTCATCATTGGCGCGGTATGAGAGAAAAAGCACTGATAGCCGGCACAAAGATAGTTTTGCTTCATCGGTCCGCAAGCCGAAGGCAAAAAGCGGTGTTTAGGGCAACCGCCATAACAGGCGAATTGCCACGGGCAGGTATGGCATTCCTGCGCCATCGTGCGGCTTTTATCGAGACCAAACTGCTGGTTTTGCGCGCTATTATTCATCTGACGCAGCGGCGTGTCGTTAATATTGCCGAGCTTATATTGCGGGTAAACGAAATGATCGCAGTTATACACATCGCCATTCATTTCCATTGCAAAAGCGCTACCGCAAACGGGCGCAAAAACGCAAACCTGAGGGGGGAGTCCACACCATGCCGCCAGCGTTTGTTCAAAGAGTTGAATGCCGATATCACCAATATCTTCGCGGATCCAGATATCAAAAATGGCATTCAGGAACTTTCCAAACTGTAATCCGTCCACTGACCAGGGGGTTACTGCGGTTTGCTCGTCCTGCGGATGCGCCAGCATTCCGTCTTTATTTGCCGCTCTTTCCACTAGCGGAATAAACTGCATATAGCGGCTGCCGATAGATTTCAGATACGCATAAACCCGCTGCGGGTGCAGCATATTGCTCTGACTCACCACCGTGAGAGTATTAAATTCAACGCCATGACTCGCCAGGCATTTTATCGCCTGTTCAACTTTATGATGGGTAGGTTGCCCTGCGCGAGTTACTCGCCATTCGTCGTGCAGCGCCGCATCGCCATCAATCGAAATACCAACCAGAAAGTCATGCGCCCTGAAGAATCTCGCCCATTCATCATCAATCAGAATGCCATTGGTCTGAAAAGTATTAACGATGGCTTTTCCATTAGCATAACGTTGCTGGAGCGCTACAGCCTGGCGGTAAAATGGCAGCCCCATCAGCGTCGGTTCCCCACCCTGCCACGCAAAAATCACTTCATCCACGTCCTGCGCCGCAATATGCTGTTGCACAAACAACGCCAGCGTTTCTTCCGTCATCTTGTAATGGTTTTTTCTATCGGGATAGAGCATTTCCTTTTCCAGATAGAAGCAATATTTACAATCAAGATTACACACCGACCCGGTCGGTTTGATCATTACCTGACAGCTTTTCCGTTGCATATTTTCCGTATCCCTAAAATAAAAGAACCTGACTCAGCACGAGGGCGCTGAATCAGGCGGGCAGAGCCCTAAGTGACATACTTAATTTTTTATAATTATCCTTTTAGCCCCAGGTCACCGGCGTTGGTTTGTCGCCACGGGCTTTCATTAACGAGTCGTTATCGATGTCCTGTTTCATTTTCAGGAACTTGCCATACAGCTGTTTTTCAATTTCAGGCTGTTTGCCAATTTGGTTCAGCGTTTCGAACCGATCTTTTTTCAGGTTATAGAGGTATTTAGGTTTATTTTCACGATCGATGATCATTTTCCAGTCACCGTCGCGGATCGCCCATTCATCGGTCGGATCATCCTGGAACGGCATATCAATACCGAAGATCAGCGGCTTATTACGTTTTAACGTTTTCTGCTCCAACAGCGGAACCAGCGATTGCCCTTCGTATGTACGATCAGTAGGCAGTTTGAAATCCATCATGTTGCCAGCGTCGGCATCCAGTCCAGACCATACACCGGCGTATCGGTAACGACGCCCTGTGGAATGTGTTTACCGTATTTGATAATTGCCGGAACGCGAATACCGCCTTCCCACAGGTTATCTTTACGTCCGCGCAGACCGTCAGTCTCGCCTGCGAGGTTCAGCTCGTAGACTTTACGCGCTTCACGCGTCACCGGGCCGTTATCACTGGTGAAGATGACAATGGTATTATCTTCTTCCCCCATCGCTTTAATTTTATCCAGTACTTTGCCGACTTGCGCATCCATATAGCTGATATTGGCGTAATATTCACCGGTACCGCGCCACGGTTTATCCGCCCAGTCGCCGTAGAACAGATCGGGATGCTGCTTCTGGTATTCGCTCATGTATTGTGAATACATATCGAGGTATTTTTTCGGCGAGGCCAGCGGGCTGTGAACTTCCGTAAAGGCAACGTATAAGAAGAACGGTTTGTCGTCTTTCTTGTTATCTAGCCAGTTCACCACTTCAGAACTGACAAATTCGCCGCTGATGCTATCGGCACGATCAATATGTTTGCCGTTACGCATCCAGCCGGTTGGGTGGACGACGCCGTAACGCGGGCGCTCTTTGGCATTATCCAGCGTAGCATCGGTCACAAAGCCAGCCGGGTTCACCAGAGAGTAATCAAAACCTAACTCTTTCGGCTGCGGCTGATCGGTACGATCGCCCCCGGCGTTGAGATGCAGTTTACCCATCATCGCGGTATCGTAACCCTGCTGTTTCAGCAGATTGGCTATGGTCAATTCGTTACGTCCAATAGAAACATTAGTACCTTCAGGGATCCAGGAGCGTACACCGGTGCGGAAGGGCATACGGCCTGTTAACATCCCGGCGCGGGAAGGAGAACACAAAGGAGCCGGCGCATAGTATTCAGTGAATTTGACCCCTTCTTTCGCCAGGCGGTCAATATTCGGGGTTTTCACTATCTGGTGACCGTAAGTCGCCAAATCACCATAGCCAAGATCATCTGCCACAATAAAAACTAAGTTCGGGCGTTTTTCGGCAGCCGCGTGCACGACAGATAACGTACTTGTCGCACAAAGCTCCAGTCCAATCATGCTGGCAATGACTGTTTTTTTCATTTCAACTCCTTTGATTTTATTTAAAATGAATATCCGACCATATAAATCATCTGGTCTCCATATCCGTCATAACCTAGTTTGTTCGCGAAATAACGATATGTCACAGTAGCTTTCCAGCGGGGATAAAATTTCCATGCCAGTGTTAATCCACCATTTAATCCATTTCGACCGAATTGCTGCTCCGTATAAGCGTCATTTCTATCTAGTTCGATTTCATTCCAGTCAGATAAAACAAAATCTTCACCAAATAAATTAAAATTATAGGCTGCAGTCCAGCCAATAACATAGCCATTCCAGCCGCTTGTCTGCCCATATTTCTGCGAGACATAATCACCAGATTGATTATGCAGACCAATATAGGGTTTGAAGAACCCCCAACTCCCGCTCCAACCTAAATACCCCGCTCCATAAAACATATCGAGGTCATCGCCCCATGAGTTATCCCATTGACCATATATCTTACCGAAGAAAGTATAATCTGAATCAAAGAGTCGTACATGAGTCATGGCAGAAACAGTATGATTTCTTCCAGCAACAGCGTGATTTAACACGTTGCTTTCAATAAATGAATAGAATTCTGCCTCTTTGAAATTGACACCAAAGTCAGCAGTTACTTTCCACACCTCCCCACGATGTACATTGACGAATCCACTATTCCAGTCAGCATAACCGGCATTAATTGATCCAAATGAATTCTTATATTCCAGTGCATGTACAGAATGGCTAAAAACAGTAGATATTGTAAGTAAGAGACTAAATAATACTGTTCGCTTTATCAGAGACATTGAATATATTTCCCATAGTTATATTTTATTCATCAATGAATATGTTTTACTCCGGTGTCGAAGTTTAACCAAATCTAGTTATAGAATAGTGATATAAATCTCACATCACGCAGGATAAAAGTATTTAAAAATAATGTGTCGAGAAATGTTTTTTTATAAAAAATAACTCAATGTTTATTATTAAATCAACACTTCATCTTTTTAGGTCATACCGCAGATTTAGTGTTGTACTAAGCTTTACCTTTTGGATAACTGATAGCAAAGATTGATGTGATTTGCCCCGCTGTTCCGTAACTCAGGGGGTGATCCGAAACGGTCATTTCCCCCTCAGGAGTGCAACTCTATCGCTGTAAGCAATACCTGAAAACCTGCCAGCACAGCCATCACAACAACGGTGCCCTCCATCACACCATTATTGATATGACGATGATTACCTGCTCGGCGATGTTCTGAGTATGTATCCTTTTACTAACGACGTAATGAACGTGGAAATTAGCGGTAAAGATCTGAAGGCGATGATGTCTCATGCAGCCGATCCGAAGAACGGCATGCTGCATGTGTCGAAAACGGCCAAATTCAAACACTACAACACAAAACCGCTGGGACAGCGTATTGTCGAATTTGATATCAAAGGTAAACAGGTCGCAGACAAGACATTCAGTACCGTCGCGCTGACTCCTTTATCGGTAAAGGCCGTGGCGGATTTGACTTCACGAAAGGTAAAAATGTCAAAGACATTAAAGGGCTGTAAACCTCGCAGGCAATTGCTGATTATATGGAACATATCAATAACATCGTTCCGGATCACACCATGCGTGTTGACGACATCAGTAAATAAAACAACTCTCATGCGATCGTTACCTGGTGGCGGCAGATTGATATTATCTTCGCGGAAACGGTAATTACCGTTGTCAAAAACCAGAAACTCCACGATACCCGGTTCGCTGCTTTCAACTCAGACACCAGGATAAAGGCTTAACGGCGCGGTGCCATAAGGATTAAGGGTAATAACGGCATGTGTATATGTATTGTCCTCACGAATTTGGTCGAGGAGCTGTTGGTATATGGCGTTATGGTTTTGCACCATCGCGTTATCGGTATCAATTTTCTGATTCATCGGCGCTCTTGGTGCAGGCATGGCGAGTGAGGACTGTTGGTTTACGTACATAATGCTCTCCAGACTATACGTTATGAGACTTCTGCAATGCAGAGGCAATTTCTCTGTCCGTCCAACGTAATATTTCGAAGATGTTCAGCATAGTTATCATGTATAACGCAATAACAAAAAAATCATAAAAATATTTTATATCGCCATCTGCTCATAAAATTTCATCCTGAGAAAGCAAGTCATCATCGAATATTTATTTAGTTCTTTTTACCTATATCCTATAGCATCCATAAGACCGACCAATAGGCCGAAATAAAAGTTACACCAGATAACATAAATTATCATTCAAGCACATAAAAAATGCTTAACCTAAAATCATAGCACCACTTAATAAAATTAATCATAAACGGTGGCAAAATATTATTTTTATGTCCTTTTTTGTAACTAACCGCATTTTCAAATTAATGAATCACAACAGACAATTCTCATCAACTGAATAAAAAATAATGACATACATATTATTTACCGCTCAAAAACATGGTTTGAGAATCCTTAAACGACACGTTATATGCATACCTCATTAAATATTGATAAAACAGAATCAACATGCTTATAGAAAGAACACAAAAACAATAACACAATAACATTTATTTCACTTAAACAATTTAGCCAATTTAATGACAGTTGATTTTTCAGGCCTGTCGCCCCAACCTATCCTTGCTCATAGCATAGCGGACACGTTGCAACGATGCTGACTATACGGAACAAGTGGGATGTCATGGCCTGAAAGCACAAATGGAGTAATCATGAGACAGCATAAAATAAATAATGAGTTTATTTACAATGAATCATTAAGGGAAATCACGTCCTTGCGCAGCAATGCAGCGTTCAAAATGACATTTATGCGGGCCTGGTGCCTGAGCTATTTAATAGAAAACGCACATCAGGAATTGATTATCCGTGAAGGTGTCGCGTACGCAGTTTGGGGAGAGCGAAGTCAATTTGTTAGCGATGCTAATTTGACGCAACTTCTTTATCTGCTGCGACGAGATTTACAACAAATCGGGCTTTTCGAACTGTTCGTTACGCTCCCCAGGCAGGGGATAAAAATCGATGAAAGATTTATCATTGACGCTGCTGACATACCGCCACAAGCTATTCAATATCATACTCACCGATGTAATAAAATTATATCCATTGGTATTCCCACTCTTTTTTTATTGATCGTGCTTTTCTTTTTAGCGCCGTTTATCTGAAGATAAAGTCTGTAGACCGTGTCCCGGGAAGGTGAGAACATTTTTCATAATATCCTCACACGACACTGACGGGACACCACCTGCGGTCTGCTACGCGGTTCAGTCATAGACAATGCGTAGCACTGTTAATTGCTTATCTTCATCCAAATAATCTCGTTTTACCGTTGCATGAGGAGACGATATCGGCGTGATAATATTCTCGACAATAATATAACGTTCAACTCCCTCTTTATTATGGCATTGAATTTCTAAGGTTCCCACGTCATTCCAGCAGCCTGCCTCAACAACCGATCCCATAAAATGAATCTGAGCGGTCGGTTTCGCTGTCCCTTCATGAACGATAAAGGAAAGTAAAATCACCGGTATGACGCAACGCATAGACTTCATTTTACTTTCACTCCTGTGCGTTCTCCTCTGAGCGAATATCACCCCTTCGCTTTCTGAATCGCCATTTGCAACATATCCTGAGTCGTGCTTCCCGGGATCACGGTCACCCGTTTTACATCACCGTTTTGCGTCTGAGGCATGACGACAAAAGCAGGCGTGCCGCTAAAGTCCATATGCTGCGCCAGTGCCTGGTTAGTGAGGAGCGCATCATGTACTGCACCGCTGCTTTGCGCTTCTTTTACGGCGGCCAACTGCGTCGGCGTTAGATAATGTTGCGCCAGGGTGTAGACATCGTGTTCCGTTAACGCGCCTTCCACCTTCCCTGTGGCATAAAGCGCATTATGCCAGTCGAGATATTTCGCCCCGCCCTGTGTAAGCCATACCTGTTCGCCGACTCTGGCCGCCAGTCCGGATACCGGCCAGCGGGAGGAGAAAATAGGAAACTCTTTGAAAATAAACCGGGTATCCGGGTTCGCCTTAATCAGGTTTTCCACCACAGGCGCCATTTTGCTGCACCACGAGCACTGGTAATCAAAGAACATCACCACCGCCGCTTTTGCCTCGTTGGGCCCAACGGAAGGACTGCTGCTACTGAGCAACTCAGCACGATACTGTAATGCCAGTTGAACATACGCCTGTTGTTGCGCAATCTGCTGACGCTGATGCAACGTCTCGCTGGCGGCGACCAAAAATTCCGGATGTTCGGCCAAATACGTTGCCACCACCTCTCCCACTTTATCCGGATGACTGACGATGTAGGCTTCCGCCGTCGGGCCAATTTGCGACGTCGGGGCAGAATCGGCGGCGATTGCCGAGGCGGATACGGCAACGCCTGCCAACGTCAACATCGCCAGTCGGGAAAGTTTTAACGCGTGATAATACATAATAAAAGTCTCGTTCGATAAGTTCGGAAAGCCTCCCGCTATCGGGAGACGCCTGAAAAAAAGTTAATGAATACGCGTCAGATCCACGGTTTGCTCTGTCATTACCCGCCCATAGTCATTAATACTTTGCCAGCGCACAGTGCAGCGAACCGTGTGCCGGCACCAGTCCGTTTGACGGGTTGCAAAGGGAGCCACGACCCCGGCGTTGTCCTGGGCGCGCTCGTTAGCGCGTAATAAAAAGAGCGTAACGTAATAGGGTGTCGGATTGCGTACCGTCGCGCCATCGGGGGTAAGCGACCAGATCAGATGCCGGTAGGCCTGCTGCGGATTGCCGGCGAGTCCCTCAGGGCGATAGAGCAATTTTAAAGCCGAACGAAACGCCATTTGTACACGGTTCGCTTCCGGTTTACCGGAGGGAATAGCGGCGATACTCAAGGTAAACAGACTTTCCCTGTCGGCGGGTAGCGGTGCGCCGGTATAAACCACCCGCATTGAGTTTTCCTGGCGCGCTGAAAGCATAAATAATGGCGGCGTGACCACGAAGGGCATGATATTCCCTTCGTTTTTGGTTCCAGGCCAGCGGCCACCAGGTAAAATATGCGTATCGATTAACCAGGACGCTTCTGAATGGTTACTTACCGGTACGCTTAATGCCGGGGCGCCCGCATGATAGATAAAGCGAGTACCGCCAATTACCACGCCAGCCTGCGCCCATGATATGGGAAGCAAGCACCAATATATCGCGCAGCGTAAAAAGAGCTTATTCATAGGCAAGAATGAAGGTTGCGGAGGCATTGGCGTCCCCGGGCGTTACCGCGCCGCCATCGGCAGGATAACGCGCGTAAAATTGCAGATGCGCCGACGCCTGACCCGGACTGAGCGTCACCACATCACTCTCCTGCCCCAGTGGGATTAAGGTTTTATTTTGATCATAAAGCGCAATCCCAATGCCTGAAGCGTCGCTTTCCCCTGCGGTAAGCGCCAATAAATCCGTATTACGACTGTCCGCCGCACCGCTAAAACTGACCGTTACGCCGCTGGCAGTGCTGCCGCAGTTTTGTAAATCGATAGCAAAAGGTTGCCATGCGGAACCGTCGCCTGCGCGATAAAACTGCCGTTGAGAAACCGCGCCCATCGCCACGTTAATATTTTCCGAGCCAGGAGAGAGCGAACACGTATTGTCCGTGATGGTTCCGGAAACATAGACCCGGCCATCGTGCGCCTGGACGCCGGATGCCGCCAGCAGCATCCCGATGCCGTACAGGATATCGTTACGCATAATTACGATGGCTCCTCATTCATACTGCATATCGAAATACATGACCGCCGTCGCGTTCCCGGACGTGACCGTCGGCCGGGTCGATTTATAGCGAATATAAAAAGACAGCGTGTTGCGTCCGGCTTTCAACGGATAGACCACCGAGTCGGCATTATTGATACTGATGGTATCCTGATCATCATTCAGAATTTCCACCCCAACCCCGCTTGCTAACATGTTTCCGCTTCCCATTCCGGTATCGGTGATCGCCAGTAGCGCGGGATTGTCCGGATCGGGTTCGCCGGTAAACCAGATCTTCGCCCCGGCAATTCCTCGGGAACAATTTTTGAGGTTGATATTAAAGGGCTTAAATTTTGTCGTTGTTCCTGTCGAAGGAAAGTCGCCAACCGCAAACTGTCCTAAATCAATACTTTGACTGAGGCTGGAGATATCTATGTCGCAGGTTTGCGCCACAATAGTGCCGGTAAATTCGAGGTTATAAGCGAGGTCGTCAGCGCTGGCATTGATTTGTGGACACAGCATTAGTCCCATGGCAAAAAGAGCGCAGTGTGATCTGTTCATTTAGTCAAAGTCCACTCGCAGGCTGGCCAGTGCGGTAAACGCCCCTTCCGCTGGCGTTTCGCCTGTTGTACTCACCGGGTAGGCTTGCAATGTGATGTTAGCGCGTCCGGCGCTATCGGTGATAAAAGGCGCGACGCTCTGTACATCATTGGGGATAAGCGCGTTTCCTTCATCGGTTTCGACCACTACGCCGACATCGGCATTATCCGAAGCGATAGCCTGGGGAACGTGGCTATCCGGCGTAGCGATAAGACGCATTGTTAAATTGACCTGCGAATCCAGACCGCTGCACTTTACCGGTACGCTGAATTTTTTCTCTCGTACCCCCTCCGGCTTTTGGCCTGCATGGTTGAAATTGCCGCTGTATAATGCGCCGAAATTTACCAGAATCGTTTGTCCGGCGTTGATTTCACAGCTTTGCGGTACGGTCACCGTTCCACTATAAAGAATGCTGTACACGACATCTGTCAGCGGATCGCCTGCGGCGGTCATGACATAAACATTGAACATAGTCTTAGGACTAATATTCACCGTGCCGACGAACGGTTTAACAATTTTGAGCTGCAACTCCAGATTTGAGTCACGAACGTAAAACGGTTGACCCGCTTTCACATTTTCATCATATCCCATCAGAACGTTGTTCATTGGCGGATAGATATCGCCCGCCGAGGAATCCTCAATTCGCATTCCGCCTTCAAGGTAGTCCGGGTCCAGCTTTAAATATTTCCAGTTACCGCTCGTTTCTACGACCGGATATGGCGACACATAGGAGCGATAAGTCTGGCTATAGGTCGACGCGCCGGCGGGACACACCGCCTGTACATTAACTTCCTGGCTTTTTTCCAGTTGAACCGTCTTTCCCACCTGGTTTTGTTCTGCCGTCAGAGTGGTCGTTAAATCGTAATTAATACTGGAAGGTACACCGTTAACGTTTTTACACACGTCTGCGTGTGCGTACTGCGATACGACACTTCCCGCCAGCAGAGCAAATAAAAGAGGTATTTTCATTTAATGACACTCCGCATGTTGTCGACTCAGAATCTGACGGGAGGAAGAGAGATGATAGGACGCGACACACTGTTGATCCGGCAGGTTCCCCCAGCGAACGTGCAGAACGCCTTGCGCTGACAACCCGGAAAGATAGACTTCCCCGGCCTCGTCAACAATCGCCTCCGCATGGCGATCATTCACCGTCACCGTTGCGCCAAAGGGTACAGGCTTACCGTTATGATTCAGCGTTACCAGGGCACGCGCGCCGACCCGCGCTTTAAAGCGGGCCAGAACCAGCGCGCCTTCGGTCGGCACAACGCGAGTCACCGCGTCATCAATATCGACATCATCCGCCATGGCGTTAACGTCCAGCGCCATACGGTTTTGGCGATATGTTGTCGCATACGGCACCACCGCATAGCCACGCGCGTCCGTATGAATACCCGGCTGGTCGACAACGCCGACGTTGGCTGCGCCCGGCGCGGCAATCAAAATATTGGTATTGCCCAGCGGCTGGCTTAGCGTCACTCCATGCGCGTGCGCCACCAGGCCGCCGCTCAGGCCATAATTCACCTGCTGGTAATCGCCGTTATCGCTAACGTTATAGCCAATGTTGGCGTTGCCTTTCGCGCCATCGTATTCCAGGCTGGCGGCGCCGCTTTCGCCAATACCGTGATTCTGATAACCTTGCTGTATGTTGTAACTAAGATTGTTTTCGTCCAGCAGTGTGCCGCTAAGGCCCGCATTCTGCGTAACGTTATGCTGTTTGTCCGTACTGGTGCTAAAGGTAGCGTAAACATTGTGATGGCGCGTGACCTCATCATCGTGTTGCAGCCATTGACTTAGCGGCACCGAGATATTCAGGGCGAAAATTTGATCGCGCTCCGCATCGCCTGCGGATTTGTTATTGTTGTAAGAAACGCTCCATGCAATACCCGCCAGCGTATCGCTGTATCCCACCTGCAACAAAGAATCCTTTTCATCAGTGTGCCAGTAACTTTGCTAACTGCCGGTAATAAAAAGCGATCCCAACCCGCCTAGCTGTTGATTGATATCGAGTTGTACTTTCCCCCTCCTGGTATAATAAAGATTGTAATAATCCGCCCATTCCGGCCTGCTTTTATCGCTGTCAGTCCGATTGTCATCGTCATAGCCGCTCATCCGTTTCCACGTGGTATCATCCAGCGTATAAAAGCCCGAGGTTGAATAGCGATAGCCCATAAGCTGTAAATTGGTTCCTGACTGTGCAAGCGATTTGGCATACAGGAAACGCAGCGATTGCCCCTGGTAGGTGTTATTATCCGCCAGCGTACTGGTAGCCTGGGTGACATCCAGCGACACCGCGCCCCAGTCGCCCAGATTTGCGCCGCAGCCGATCGCCAGCGCGTGATAATGACTGGAAAGTTGTGTTCCGCCATACAGCGTAAAACCATGCGGTAACCCCCATATCAAGGTCGCCTGACTAAATTTCACCTTCTCTTTTTGACTACTATCGCTGCGATACTCCGCCACCGTCGCCGCATACTTCAGCCGCCCTTCTCGTTGTAGAATCGGCACGGCGGAATAGGGCACGTTATAGCAATTAATAGAACCGTCGGACTCTTTGACTTCCACAGTCAAATCGCCGCTGGCGGCGGTAGGATAGAGATCATTAATAGTAAATGCCCCGGGCGGCACATAGCGCTGATTAATGATGTAGCCGTTTTGCCGAATGGTCACTTGCGCGTTGCTTCTGGCAATGCCGTGAATGGTCGGCGCGAAGCCCTTCATGCTGTCTGGCAACATATTGTCGTCAGACGCCAGTTGTAGCCCGCGAAAAGGAAGGCTGTCGAATAATGCGGAGGGGGTATAACTATCGCCTGCCGTCAGTTCTCCCTGCAAAAAGACCACATCACGTTCCAGATAAGTACTGATGTGCTGCCAGTCGCTGTCGCTATTCTGATCGCCGCTATTCGCGTTCCATGTGGAGTAGTCGCGTAACCGCCAGGCCCCCAGATTAAGGCCGCTATTCAATCCAAGAAAATAGCTGTTCTCCGCACTGCCGCCTGGGCTCCGATCCTGACTATTCGCGCCGGTAAAGGTGTAATTCAATAGCAACGCGTTAATACCTTCATCCCAGTATTGCGGTGGGATATAGCCTCTGGCGCTGGCAACCATCGCCGCCTGCGGGATGCTAATGTCGAGACGTTGCTGCGCAAAATCAAAGCGGGTCCGGGCGGCCGGTATCGCACTGGCGAGATCCGGGCAACTTCCCGCCGCCGCCTTCGCCAACAGTGGAAACGCCCCGGTGTTTACCCCCATATTTTTAAGCATTTCAGGCGTCAGGCAGGCGCGTAATCCGCTGTCATCGGTGGGCGCGCTTTTTCCCGTCGTTTTCACCGCCTGGAAGGCAATGTCTCTGGTCGCGAGAAACGTATTGTTCAGGTAAACGTCAACGCGATACATCCCCGCCGCCTGGGCATTACGGGAAAAGGTCGATAGGTCGGCCACCGCAGACGGGTCGTCAGACAGAAATGCCGGGTTGAAATAGTTTTCCGCCCACCCCGGCGCAGGCGCCAGTGCGATAGCCAACGCCAGCGGGGTTAATACGGGTTTAGTTACGCTGGAGTAATATCGCGTCATGAAAAGCTGATTACGCATAACATCATGAAGCTGGACAAACGCGTGCTGGCGTCGTTGCGCCAAAATCGTTTACCGTGCGCAAAGATACCTGGCCGGGCGTCGCCGGGAGAGTGATCGCGCCTTTCGGCGGTACCATAGTATTCGGCAGTTTTTTCCCCGCGCTATACAGTTCAACCATCGAAACGTAGTACGGCGAAGGGTTAGTAATCGTTAGCTGGCCGCGCTCGTTACGGCAGCGAAGCGTCGACGGGGCATGAGCTGGCGCCTCCGCCAGATTTTTCGGGCGGATAAATAGCTTAATCACGCTTTGCGTCGCAATTTGCAGGGAGTTGCCGGTCAATTTATTTTTATCGACAGAGGGTATCGCTTTACTGTTTAAATAAAATACGCTTTCGCGATCGGTCGGTAATGACGGCCCGACATACATAATACGTAATATATTTTCTTTTTTAGGCTGGATCACAAAGAGAGGCGGCGTAATGATAAAATCCGTCGAGCGTGAACCATCGGCATTGGCGACCCATGACTGAATTAAAAAAACATTGCTGGCAGAAGAATTAATAATCGGCAAGGAGGTTTGCTTACTTCCCTGCGGATAAATCACCCTGGTCGCGCCCAGCGCAATGCCTCCCGCCTGCGCGGCAAACGACAGGCCGGCCGCCGACAGCAGTAGCAATAATCGAAGGAAAATCGGTACGTTTTTTTTCATCTGCGTAATATCCTGATGCCGTCGGTTTGTTACGCGCAGTGACGCGCGTAACGCCCCTTTCTCGCCTCCCAACAGACGAGAAAAAAATCCCGATAAGGAATCAGGAATAAACCATGCTAAATGTCGCCGTCGCGGTAACATTACCGGCAGTCGCCGTACCGGTAGCGATATAATCCACGCTAAGCGGAATAACGTTTTCGCCATCGTTCAAGGTAACAGTACTGGACGATTCACCGATATTCAGCGCCTGGCCATCTGGTCCATAAAGTTGTAATGCCACATTCGTCGCCGAACCTGCCCCAGCGGTATTCGCCAGCGACCCCGGCTGGTTTGCGTCCTGTTGGCCATTAAAAATCACCGCCGCATTCTGGCTGGTCTGAGTATCGCAGTCTTCCAGTTTGATGGTGAAATCTTCTTTTTGATTCGCCACCATACCGGCCTCGGTTAATTTACTGGCGCGAACCTGGCCTAATGTCACGGTCTGATCGACAGAGTCAGCGGAAACAGAACAGGCGGCGTCAACGACCTGTCCGACAAAATTTACCGTACCGCCAGTGACGGTTGTAGTATCCGCTTGCGCGGTGGACAACATTCCGCCAAAGGCAATGGCAGAGACCATTAATGCTAGTACAGGCTTTTTCATTCAAGCTCCTTTTAAATATAAAAATGAGGGTAATCAGATTTTTTAACGAAACGGCTGCTGATATTTCTTCACAGCAATATCACGACTTTTTCTTATGCGAAAAAAAGTGTCTTCTTGTTCTGATATAAATGTCAGAGGCAATAAAACAGCCACTCAACGTCGTGAGTTAATCTTTACGTTATAATGAGATAACGATGTTATTAATTATTAGCAAGCCAACGGCAAGTTGCAATCATCGACATTTGGTTTTATAGGACTAGGCATAACCTGTTGTTTTATATTAACTTTACACCAGTCGTTCGGCCTATCTCCTTTAGCCATATTGACTTTTTAAAAATAGCTTTCATAACAACCTTCAGTAAAACATTCTATTAACGATACCAGGCAAATTCAGTCGAGATATGTAAATATATCGTTGCGTATAGTACATTAATACGCCACTGGTAGTTTTCCGAGCGCCGTCAGCCGCCCATTATCAATATGGATATACCCGCCTTTTTTTAGTTCAGACAGAATCTTCATAGTCCGACTGCGCGATATCCCGGTACGCCGTTGAATAAAATTCAACACGATAATGCTTTCCCGGTAGGCCTGTGGATAAGCCCAGATTTCAGTCAGCAACGCCCGAACTTTCAGATAAGAATCGACGCCGACTAATTCACGATCGCGCGCGCTCATCACCATCAGACGGTAAGCCAGACAACGGGCCACGTCGTGCCACAAATCGCATTCATCGGCGATTTTTATAAAATCCGGCAGGCGAACAAATCTACCGGTACAAACCGTTTCTGCGAGCAAAAAGTGTTCCGGTCGCGCGGGGACGTTATAGGTAGCGCCATAGCTGTCAACCATACCCACGACCGATGGCGCAAACGATGAAGATATATGGAGTCGTTTATCATCATGACAGAAAGAAACAACGCCTGACTCCAGTAATACAATGTAGTGTTCATCATTTGCCTGTAAATAAAACTCATCGCCGATCCCCAGCGTAAACGGTTGACCAAATGGCAACAAGGCCGAAAATAAGGCATCAATTGCCGCGTGAGGTTTAGCCTGCTGAGAAAAAAGAAAAGAGTGTAATGAATTCTCATTATTATCTTTAGCAAAAGCGTCGTTCATCATTTTTTTCATTAACGGTTGTCTACTCAATGTAGCGTCACAGTATAACCTCTCAAAAAGTACTTAAATTAATAATAAATAACATCGCTATGCAGTATTTCTGTATTCACAACGCACTAATACGCAATATTTTTAAGATTAAGACAATTCTTAATACAAAATGATTACAGAAAATTAATAACAAATTACGCATAAAGAATGAGAGGTCAGGGGGCGCAGGAAAAGAGATTCGAAAGAACGTGCCTTCGAATCTCAAACTAATAGTCCAGATTAATGCAAATAAGCAGTGATATTATCTGAAATAGCGAGGGGCAGCATAATACTCTACCATTTTATCCGCCAGCCAGCCGCCGTCTTCACCGTTAGAATGGATTGTCGTAATACTGATAGTAGAACCACCGCCCCATAAGATCGAAAAGACGTTAAAGTCCGGTAGGTTCAGCGCCTGCATTTGGCCCCAGTCATACCCTTTATCTTTACGTAAAAAGTCGCCGACGGTCGGGACGCCGTAAGTCGCGCTATTTAAGGCCGTATTGAGTAGCTGCAAAGAGAGCGTGTCAGGATCGCTGCCAATGCGGGCGTCACCCATAAAAAAGGTTCCGCCGGATGCAAAGTGCGCAGCGCTGATTTTACTGACGCCCTCTTCTACTGTAGGCATATGGCCGCCAGGGATTTGCCACAGCATGGCGGGCGTCAGCAGCGCTTTCGTCACCTGTTTGACCATCGCCAGGTAATTAAGCCAGCATGTCGCATTCCAGCCATAGTGGGCAAGCGCATCAGGACTGAAACAGTCACGCTCAAATTTATCAAACGCAATAAAGTCCGGCGCATATTCTCCGCTATAAACGCCCAGTTCATGAATAAATTCGGCGATCGCCTGCCCTTCAGCTACCGGATCAGCGGTATCGCGCAGCACCCAGTCCGCCGTTCCTGTCGCCCAGACATTCGTCTGCCAGCCAAAAGCCACATCCGGGGCAAACTGACGAACAAGATAGTTCACCGCCTGAATATAGCCGTAGAGATCGTCGCTAAACGTCGGCAACGAAGGCACGATAAAGCCAGCCATCGCCGGTAATGCTTGTATCGCCGCCGCCAGTTGGGCATTCACCGGCACACTGTTTTTTTGCCGTACTACGGTATAGCCATACGGTCCTTGCTGTAGCGCCCCGAGAAAATCCGGGTTAAGCACAAAGGTGGCCGGGACAGGATGCGTCTCATCTTTGTATGACTGCGCCGCCAGACACTGGGTAATAAAGTTACCAAAATGGTTACGTAGCTTTTGCGCATCCTGTAAATCCGCCAGCGCGCTACCGCCGCTGGCATTCGCGGTATAAATGACCATTACCGGCATGACGCTACGCCCGGCTTCTTTTTCTATCTGGCGCACCAGCGCAACGGTTTTATGGATCGGTAACGTCGCGTAATCCAGAAAACCATCCCCGTTCACGTCAACCTCCGCGGCCGGAACCGGATCGCCGCCGCCGTCAAAACCATCGTATTTAAACAACGCGCTAAACGGTATATCGCGATAAAGAGAAACCGTCTCTGGCGCGTTAACCGTCACGCCGCCATGAGCAAGGTAATCAGGCCAACCTTTTACCTGTAGCGTCACGCCGGGCAGAAACTCCAGCGCCACATGGTTGACCTTTTGCAACAACCGTAGCGGCCCGGCCTGTTCACAACGCCACGGCACGCTGTCGATGAAAATATCGTCCGTCTGAACATCATACAGCCCGGGCGCAAAGCGTAATGCCAACGTCTGCCGCTCGCTGCCGCTCTCCAGCATTAATGAGTATTGATATTTACCGCTGCTGAACAGATAACGCTGCGGCGCGACGCCATCGGGCAGACCCAGTATAGTGGCATCCACCGTCACGAAACTCGCCGTGTCGAGCGCTGACTGTTGGTAAGCGACAGCAACCTCGGCAACCTGCGCCGCAGCAGGGATAAAACCCGTAAGCTGTATGGGTGCCGCTATAAAGCGGTTATTAATCATCGCAGGCTGTAGATTGACCGTATAATGATGCCCCGCCAGTAGCCGGGTGATTAACTGCGGTTGGTTGGCGATCAGCGTGACGGTACGCTCATCCGCTTGCGTAGCATCGGCGATCTCAACGGTCAATTTCGCATTACCAAGCGCAGGGGCGTCAATCATCAGACGCGCGCTGGCATAACGGACAATCGGCAGACAGGATACCTGGACCTGCGCGGCGGCATCGCCGGATTGCAGCGTAACGGTAAAAGAGGACTCGACTGGCGCGATTTGCATCTCATCATTCACCAGTACCGGTACGGTAAGCCGATACGTTCCTGCGCTAAGATCGCCTATTGTCAGAACCTCGCCCCACTCACCGACAAAGCGCCGGGTTTCGCCGGCAGGAAACAGCAGCTCAATCACCGGTTTGAGCGCCACGGTCTGCGTCATGGCAGGAAAATGAACGCAAACTTTTCCCTGACGGGCAGGATCATGGGCCAACGTCGCGTTCAAATCGCTGATGGCAACTGGCATCTGCGTGGCGGCCAGATAGCACTGTAATTCGGCGGTATCCCCCGCCGCCAGCATCAGCGCGCCGTCATGATTAATGGTGATGGTATTCTTCTCGATGGGCCATCCCCCATCGCTGGCCAGCGTCACGGCCTGATTCCCCAACATTGTTCCCTGAAACGGACTGTAGGGATCGGGGTGCGCGCTGGCCGTAAAATTCAGTTGAAGCTGATTGAGATCTACCGCCTGGGCGTAGAGGTTGGTCAGCGTAAAGGTGACGCGTTGATACCAACTTGCGGTATTCAACTCGCTAACGTTAAGCGTAAGGCCGTGTTCCTGAAGGTCATTGTCCTTTTCCGGCACATCGGGTTCGGCGGGTTGTTCGTCTGCGGCGGGTATCGCTGGCGTCTCCTGATCGGATGGGGTTTCAGACTCTGCGTCTTCGGATGACGATGACGCCAGCGTCAAGGTGATGGCGGACATTTTTACCGGCACCTGCGTCGCCGCGAGGCTGAAAGAGAGCGTCCCGCGTTCGCCCGGCTGAAGAAGTAATGCATCGCTGTTATTAATGATGATGTTGTTAGTTTCCAGCGTGCCATACGAACTCTCATTCAGCGTAAGCGGCAGGTTCCCTTTGAGCGTACCGCCGCTATTTCCCCATGGATCGATGTGCCCGGAAGCCGTGAATGATATTGCGGCATGGTTCATATCGACCGCATTACCGCTCTCATTGATGAAAGTTAAGGTGATTTTTTGATACCAGCTGTTGACGTCAAATGCGCTGGCGTGAATGGAAATGGTCATGGTCTACTCTTCCTCTGTCCCTGGTGGAGAAAAGCCCCGGTAAACCGGGGCTTGAATCATGAAGCCCAATACATCGGCTTAATACCGTGTATTAGTAAGCGCCAAGATCGGTCCATGCACCGCCGACACCGCAGTTCAGGTCAGGCTGGTTGCCCATAGACCACCATTTCACCTGATAGTTATGGCCTTTCCAGCTAACGATTTCGAAAGAACCCCAGTTTGCGCCATAAACGGTAGAAGCATCCCACTGCGCGTAAGGTGACGTTTTGTCATCTGCTGGCGTATCATGCTCAGCCGGCGTGGTATCTTCTTCCTCGTCCGGTACAGGAACGATAATCTCTTCTTCCTCTTCCGGTTCCGGTTGAACCTGAGATAGCGCAGGCACAGCCGTCAGAACAAAGCGCTGTTGAGAAGACGGTTCGTTGTAGCAGTCGCGTACAAACAGGGTGAACTGAAAGGCTGTTTTTTCGCTAACTTCCGGTACCACAACCTCAATGATTTCTGCCGTTTTGTCTGCCACATCGATTTGAGAAGGCACGCCCCAGCTAAAGGACAACTCATCGTTATCTTCATCAGAAGAACCTGCGCCAGACAGCTGTACCGTAGATCCGCCTACAACCATCAGTTCAATCGCCGCTTTCGGCGCGTGGTTGACCTTCTGCGCGTCGTCGCTGTCGCTCTGCTCTTCATCTTTTTCTACATTGATACCTTCAAAGTAGAACGGTTCCATATCGATAACTTCAGATTCGATTTCATAACCCAGACCTTCACGCACGGCGTTAACCAGCACGCCGTTGTCCTGATCGATAGTCCAGGTAAACACGCCGCCCAGGCCCAGTTTCGCTGCATATTCGCCTTTTGCTTTGACAGTACGCGGCGTATCCAGGGATAAAAACAGTTTGGATTCCGGGCTATACAGGTAGTCAGCATCAGCGACCTGGTCGGTGTAAACGTTGAAACCGTTACGGCCTTTCTGGTTTTCCAGATCCAGGTAGCTATAAATGACGTCATACCATTCGCTGGTGCCGGATTCGAAGGAACCGGTAGTAGGGCCTGAACCTGGGTTGTAAGAACCTTTCAGCGGCGACAGGGATTCAATTTCTACCTGACGAGCGTTACGGGTATAGCCGGCATAACCGATGTTGATACGGTCAGCGGAGAAACCTTCCGCCAGCAGGTGATCAACGATAGTTTCGACAGCCCAGCCGCCCTCTTCCAGCGCTTTGCGGTTGGTGTGGTGGCCCAGCGTTTCCGCCCACGGCGTACCGAAGAAGTCATAGGTCATCAGGTTGATGCCATACAGGCCGGCAGCCATCAGATCTTTTACTTTCGCATAGTCAAAAATAGTAGTGACAGCAGAAGCGGCAATAGAGATCTTCACATTGCTCAGACCAGCGGAATCCAGCTGTTTACGCAGTTCGGCAATCAGCAGCGCGTAGTTAGCGCCATCTTCCGGACCAAACGGGTTGCCCGCCCCTTCATTGTTCGGGTATTCCCAGTCAATATCCACTTCGCTGAACATCGGGAACTGTTTGAACAGTTTCACCACGCCTTTGGCGAAGATTTTACGAGAAGAGTCAGAAGCGGCGGTTTCGTGGAACCCGTTACTCATGCTCCAGCCGCCGATACTCATGGAGAGCGCCAGCGTGTGACCTGCGGCTTTCGCTTTTGCCTGCATATCACGCAGCGCGCCCAGCAGACCCTTGGCGTTAGACTGAGTTACAGTCTTCGGATCCACATCCCAGCCGCTGACATCAAAGCCGAGGTTGATATAAGACTGGAAGTCGCCTCATGGGTCGAGGAAGGTCGGCTCATATTTCACTTTGCCGCACAGCGCTGCCGCTTCTGCTACGACATCGCGGTCTTCTGTATCAATTTTTCTGAAACCGGTGATGCCAACAAAGCCAAAAATCAGTTTGTCATAAGCCGTCGGTGAAACTTTGGTTAAATCATAACCACGGCCCGGTTGGGACATATTGCCTTGCAGACGGCTGTCATACTGTGACCAGTCGGTGTAATAACCGAATACCTTCGGTTTAGTCGTGGAATTTTTATATTTATTGTATACCGGTTTCGCAACACGAGCGGAAGTATAGCTTATTTTATCATCGCTTGTTGCAGGGTCAAAACCATTCGCTGCATGAGTAGTTTCAGTAATTGTATCGCCTTGAATCAGTTTGCTTGTAGCCATTTTCAAATTTCCTTTTACGTTTCAAAATTGTCGCAGCTCGTTCTGCGGGGTCCATAATCGTTACAGGCATAAAAAATAGCTAATCACAAAACATCATCTTTTTAGATGATATAAAAATCATAAAAATGAGGTTAACAACACCGTCTAACGAAGAGAAAACAACACCTCTCAGCGCCCGCTTACTCCGTTCTGGTGAGAACATAGTAAATATCATTTATCATGTAATTAAATATCATTTAATTACAATGAAATAATGTGATTACACTCGCTATAGACAATGACAATACAATAAAACCAGTGACATTTATTGGATTAAGACATTTCTCATACAATATAGTCACCACAGACAACCAGGATGTACATTTCTAAAGGAAGACGTTATGAAAACTTATATCATTAATAGCAATTGCATTTACAATGAAGGTAAATATGAACTGAGGACGGTCTCAAATTCACAGGTTATTAAAATGACTGCGATGAGAGCCAAATGTCTCAGTTTCATCATCGATGAATGCTCATCTGGAGATTATCGAGCGACAAAAAATAACCACTGCGTTATGGGGAAGTCGAAGCCATTATGTTAATGATGCAAATCTAACGCAGATTCTCTATTTAATCAGACGTGACCTTAAAGCGCTTGGTATTAACGATCTTTTTATTACCACTCCAAGACAAGGTCTCAAAGTGAATAGTGATATCGCCATTATCGCGACGGATAGCGAAACAAAGGGAAGAAAAAAACAGATTGTACGGCAAACCATCGCCGCCCTGACGACCGTATTTTCAGTAACGTTAGGTTCTCTCATGTATCTGCATATTCACTAAGCGAAGGAAAGGGAAGATGAATCCAATTATAGATGGAATTATTGCGCTTGAAGGCGGTTACGTATTTAACCCTAAAGATAAAGGCGGCGCCACCCATTGGGGCATTACCGAAGCCACGGCGCGAGCGCATGGCTATGCTGGCGATATGCGGGATCTGACCCACGCTGAAGCCTACGCGATTCTCGAAGAGGATTACTGGATAAAACCAGGTTTTGACGTCATCTCGACGCTATCGTGGCCAGTCTCCTTCGAGCTGTGCGATGCGGCAGTCAACATAGGCGCTTACCACCCCAGCGCGTGGCTGCAACGCTGGTTGAACGTCTTTAATCACGAAGGTAAACGCTACCCGGATATTCATGTGGATGGCAATATTGGCCCGCGGACGCTTGCCGCTCTCGAACATTATTTGGCCTGGCGAGGCCAGGAAGGGGAAGCCGTTTTGGTGAAAGCCCTCAATTGCAGTCAGGGCACGTACTACTTAAACGTTGCTGAGAAAAACCACAATAACGAACAATTTATTTATGGCTGGATCAAGAATAGAGTGACCTAGACCAGGCTGAAAAAAGACGCGTAAAAGGCTCACGGATGAGCCTGATACTGCAAATGATAATTAATCTGAATTATTACTTTCGATAATTTTTTTAATCCGCCGCCCAAGAATCTTTAAGATCGGACTCGCGAAAATACCGCCTAAGCCTGCCGCCAACAGAACAATGTTGAAACTGCATTCTTTTTCGATCGCAATCGCGCTTAACAAGAAACTGGTGAAGCAGGAAATCACGATCTGCGTTAAGCAATATTTAATACTTTCATGAGAACTATTATATTCTGTCTTATCTTTGCGTAAAAGATAGCTGACAAAGCCTCCCCACGCGCCAATCGAAATAATAGTGAGTAAGATCTCTAGCTCCAATAGCACAACTTCCGTTGTCGACACATGGTTGGGAATAGACATTTTAACACTCCGAAATCATTATAAATGAATAATTAACACAAGGAGTGTAAGCGCCCTGTCAGGAGGGTAAAAATCAAAGCACATCATTTAAAACCATATTAAATCAAAGCGTAAAAATGAGGTGTATTAGCGACGGAAGGAGGAAAGTGTTTGTAACATACTTACCATCTCATTAATCGTCGATATATTTCTACTATTTTTATTCCAGGATGCATAAACCTGAACTGACTTCAAAGCCAGTTCGGGCGGAGGCTGAATAAATTTAATGTCATATTTACGATGATTTTTATAAAAAAGCGCTAATTTCAAAGGCATCAATGCAATCAATGAGGTTCGTTCGATCATGCTCATCAAACCGTTAAGCGAATCACTGCGATAGCCGACAATACGCCTGCCAGTATAGTAAAGCTCATCCTTAAATAATTCACTATCATGATATATCACTGAAGCCCCCATCCCCGGCTGATATAACGCATGACGCGAAGAATAAAAATGATGTAGCGACAGTTGTGAGAGGATACTCAGCATGTGTTTACTGCTGCAGATACAAACAAATGATTTAAAACTATCAATGATTTGATTCTCTATGCCGGACTCCAGCAAAGGTTCGGCACTAATCAACAGATCGCCTTGCGCAGTAAACAGAAGTTCGCTGATATGCTCCCGACTCATATTTCTGACAGTGAAATGATTTATCAAAATACGGTCAAATATATCGCTGTTATAGAGCTGAGAAAGATAATAGCTTTCAACAATATCACTGCCTAATAACGTTATCTGGAACGCTTCATCTTTTTTGCTATTACAGAGAAATGTGTCATCCACCAGTTTCATCACCTGACTGAAATTTTGGTGAATGTCGACAGCCTTAGCTGTGGGGATGAGCCCGCCTTTCCCTCTGCTAAACAGTTCTTCCGGGTAATAACTCTGCAGGCGCTTTAACGCCAGAGAAACGGCAGCCGGTGTAATGCCTAACTTTTTTGCCGCCATAGCCGCATTTCCTGACAAAATAACAGCGTCAAGAATTTTGATTAAATTATAATCAAAGCTCTTGTTGGCACCTTTCGATCCCATTCGCTGTCTGCCTCCGGAAACTAAAAAAAGCAATATAGATAATACTCAAGATAAATCAATTCACAGCATCTAAAAAAGCAATCATTAATGTCATCACATCACGTTTTTTTAAAGAATAAGCGTATACAAAACTGCTGATTAACATCAATTTGTTTATCAGTAAAAACAAAATATCAACAAATGAGAGGATACGATGCGTTTAACAGAAGCCTGGGCGCGTACAGGCAGAAAAAAGCCCGGATATACACCCGGGCTGAAGAAAAATACAACGGGAAAAGATTAGCGAGTCAAATCGTCAAAGAATTTTTTCACGCCGTCAAAGAAGCTTTTTGAACGCGGGCTGTTTTTCTCTCCCGTCGGGCCGCCAAAACTTTCCTGAAGATCTTTTAGCAATTGCTTCTGTTTTTCGCTCAGACCGACCGGCGTTTCAACTACCACACGGCACAGCAAATCGCCCTGCGCGCCACCGCGTACGGACTTCACGCCTTTGCCGCGCATACGGAACAGCTTGCCCGTTTGTGTTTCGCTCGGTACTTTCAGCATCACGCGACCATCTAACGTCGGCACTTCAATTTCACCGCCGAGCGCCGCCATCGCAAAGTTGATCGGCACTTCGCAATAAAGATTATTGCCTTCACGCTCGAAAATAGGGTGTTGTTTCACCTGGACCTGAACGTACAAGTCGCCTGCCGGTGCGCCATGCTCGCCCGCTTCGCCCTCGCCTGCCAGACGAATACGATCGCCGGTATCCACGCCCGCCGGGATTTTAACGGACAGAGTTTTACTCTTTTCAACACGCCCATGACCGTGACATTTATGGCACGGATCTTTGATCAGCGTACCGCGGCCCTGACAGTGTGGGCAGGTCTGCTGTACAGCAAAGAATCCCTGGCGCATCTGTACCTGACCAGAACCATGACAGGTCGGACAGGTTTGCGGTTGCGTACCAGCTTTCGCGCCGCTGCCGTGGCAAACGTCGCACTCCTCCAGCGTCGGAATACGGATCTCTTTGGTCACGCCACGCACCGCTTCTTCCAAGGTGAGATCCATGTTATAACGCAAATCAGCCCCACGCGCCGCACGTTGGCGACCACGCCCGCCGCCAAAGATATCGCCAAAAACGTCACCAAAGATATCACTGAAATCAGCGCCGCCATTAAAGCCGCCGCCAAATCCGCCGCCCATACCGCCTTGTTCAAACGCGGCGTGACCATACTGATCGTAGGCTGCGCGTTTTTGCGCATCGGTCAGCACTTCGTAGGCTTCTTTAATCTCTTTAAACTTAGCTTCGGCCTCTTTATCACCCTGATTGCGGTCCGGATGATATTTCATGGCCAGGCGCTTATACGCCTTTTTGATTTCACGCTCTTCCGCTGTTTTGGAAACGCCTAAAATCTCGTAGTAATCTCTTTTCGCCATCTCTTTTTATCTGCCCTTAACATGCATACACGGGCGGAGAGGAAACCTCTTCGCCCGTGCCAGTAATTACCCGTTCAAAGGGCGATTATTTTTTATCTTTTACTTCTTCAAACTCAGCGTCGACAACGTCGTCATCTTTCGCGTTGTTTGCAGAAGCCTCAGCGGAGCCAGCCTGCTGCTGCGCATGTTGCTGCTGAGCGATTTCCATCAGTTTCTGGGAAACCTGCGCCAGTTCCTGCATTTTCGCTTCGATAGCGGCTTTATCTTCGCCTTTCAGGGCAGTTTCCAGCGCGTTCAGGGCAGACTCGATAGCGGTTTTGTCATCAGCCGGCAGTTTATCGCCTGCTTCTTCAACCTGCTTACGGGTGCTGTGCAGCAGATGGTCGCCCTGGTTACGGGTCTGGACCAGCTCTTCGAACTTACGGTCGGATTCAGCGTTCGCTTCTGCATCGCGAACCATTTTCTGAATTTCTTCCTCGTTCAGACCAGAAGACGCCTTGATAGTGATCTTCTGCTCTTTACCGCTATTTTTATCTTTCGCGGAGACGTGCAGGATACCGTCAGCATCGATATCGAAGGTGACTTCGATCTGCGGCATACCGCGCGGCGCCGGGTTGATGCCATCCAGGTTGAACTGACCCAGAGATTTGTTATCAGACGCACGCTTACGCTCACCCTGCAGCACATGGATGGTTACCGCAGACTGGTTGTCTTCCGCAGTAGAGAACACCTGGCTGTGCTTGGTCGGGATGGTGGTGTTTTTGGTGATAAGCGGAGTCATCACGCCACCCATCGTTTCGATACCCAGAGACAGCGGGGTAACGTCCAGCAGCAGTACGTCTTTCACATCACCGGTCAACACGCCGCCCTGTACCGCTGCGCCGATAGCCACAGCTTCGTCCGGGTTAACGTCTTTACGCGGCTCTTTACCAAAGAACTCAGCCACTTTTTTCTGCACCATTGGCATACGGGTCTGACCGCCAACGAGGATCACGTCGTTGATATCAGACACGGATAGGCCAGCGTCCTGCAGTGCGACTTTCAGCGGCTCGATAGAACGGTTCACCAGATCTTCAACCAGGCTTTCCAGTTTCGCACGAGTCACTTTGATGTTCATGTGTTTCGGACCGGTGGCATCTGCGGTAATGTACGGCAGGTTCACGTCGGTCTGCTGCGCAGAAGACAGCTCGATTTTGGCTTTTTCTGCGGCTTCTTTCAGGCGCTGCATGGCCAGCGGATCGTTACGCAGGTCAATGCCCTGATCTTTCTTAAACTCGTCAACGAGGTAGTTGATCAGGCGGGTATCGAAGTCTTCACCACCCAGGTGGGTATCACCGTTGGTTGCCAGAACTTCAAAGGTTTTTTCGCCATCAACTTCGTCGATTTCGATAATAGAGATATCGAAAGTACCACCACCGAGGTCGTAAACCGCGATAGTACGGTTGCCGACTTCTTTATCCAGACCGTAAGCCAGCGCTGCGGCAGTCGGTTCGTTGATTATACGTTTAACTTCCAGCCCCGCGATACGACCAGCATCTTTGGTAGCCTGACGCTGCGCATCGTTAAAGTAAGCCGGTACGGTGATAACCGCTTCAGTTACCGGTTCGCCCAGATAATCTTCAGCCGTTTTCTTCATTTTCTTCAGCACTTCGGCAGAAATCTGCGGCGGCGCCATTTTCTGACCTTTCACATCAAGCCATGCGTCGCCGTTGTCGGCGCCGATGATTTTGTACGGCATGATAGAAACGTCACGTTGAACTTCTTCGTCCTGGAAGCGGCGGCCAATCAGGCGTTTAATCGCAAACAGGGTGTTTTGCGGGTTTGTCACTGCCTGACGTTTAGCCGGCTGACCAACCAGAGTTTCACCATCCTGGGTATAAGCAATGATAGAAGGCGTAGTGCGATCGCCCTCGGCGTTCTCCAGCACGCGTGCCTGCGTTCCATCCATAATCGCTACACAAGAGTTGGTAGTACCCAGGTCGATACCAATAATTTTACCCATCTAAACGTCTCCACTAAAAATTCGGTCATCATGTGGTTGTGAATCTGTAATAAGGGCGAAACGTGCGGTTTCAACTACCCTGAATCGTTTTTTTTCAGACTCACCACTGCGGTTGACTACAAGATGGGGTCGTAACCCACGTCATCAAGGGGGAGATGAAAAAATTTTTTAGTGACGAGAGGGCGCGATGGAAAACCAGACAGATAAATATTCATGAAATAAATTAAAAAACGAATACTATTCACAGAAAAATTGTAATAAAAAGAAAATATTACAAAACTGAATCGTTGCCATGAGCAGAGTATGATAGACGGTATTGCTTATTGAACCCGTCAAAGAGAAATTCCATGCGATCTGTGTTAACGATTTCCGCCAGCCTGCTTTTCGGCCTGGCGTTAAGTAGCGTCGCGCACGCGAACGACCATAAAATACTGGGTGTTATTGCCATGCCCAGAAATGAAACGAACGATCTCACGCTGAAAATTCCCGTCTGCCGCATCGTGAAGCGCATTCAACTCACGGCGGATCACGGCGACATCGAACTTAGCGGCGCATCCGTCTATTTTAAAACTGCGCGTAGCGCCAGCCAAAGCCTGAACGTCCCTTCCTCAATCAAAGAGGGCCAGACAACAGGCTGGATCAATATTAATAGCGATAACGACAACAAACGCTGCGTATCAAAGATTACCTTCTCAGGCCATACGGTAAATTCTTCCGATATGGCGAGACTTAAAGTCATTGGCGACGATTAATCGCTGTTATTTCTATTCCAAAAGCCAGACTGAAAATGAACGTCACCTATTTACACGACGAGGATTTAGACTTTCTTCAGCATTGTAGCGAAGAACAACTCGCCGATTTCGCCCGTTTGCTGACGCATAACGAAAAGGGCAAGGCTCGCTTGTCGAGCGTCCTTAGTCATAACGAACTGTTCAAAGCGATGGAAGGTCACCCGGAGCAACACCGCCGTAACTGGCAGCTCATTGCCGGCGAGTTTCAGCATTACGGCGGCGACAGTATCGCCAACAAATTGCGCGGACACGGAAAACAGTACCGCGCGATTCTGCTGGATGTCGCAAAACGGCTAAAACTCAAAGCAGATAAAAGCATGTCGACGTTTGAAATAGAACAGCAACTGCTGGAGCATTTTTTACGTCATACCTGGCAGAAGATGGACGCGGCGCATAAGCAGGAATTTCTGCAAGCCGTAGACGCCAAAGTTTCTGAACTGGAAGAACTGCTGTCGCTGCTCATGAAAGATCGCAGTCTGGCAAAAGGGGTCTCCCACCTGCTTTCCACCCAGCTTACCCGCATTTTGCGTACCCATGCCGCAATGAGCATCCTGGGCCACGGATTGCTGCGCGGCGCAGGTCTTGGCGGCCCGGTCGGCGCGGCATTAAACGGCGTCAAAGCGATGAGCGGCAGCGCGTATCGCGTGACTATTCCGGCGGTCTTGCAAATAGCCTGCCTGCGACGAATGATGGCAGCCGTTCAGGCGTGAATGCCCTCACTGGGGGAAATATTTTCTTTTCCCCCTTATTAGATCATAGACAGTCCTCTTCCCCCTGATTATTATGCCGCGCCCCGAATACGGAACTCGTTATTCTGGGAAACTATTTCACCATTCAATTATGATGATTTTGAGGAATTATGGGCAACACTAAGTTGGCTAATCCGGCACCGCTGGGCCTGATGGGCTTCGGCATGACCACCATTCTGCTTAACCTGCACAATGCCGGTTTTTTCGCCCTGGACGGTATTATTCTGGCGATGGGGATTTTCTACGGCGGTATCGCGCAAATTTTTGCCGGTCTGCTGGAGTACAAAAAAGGCAATACCTTTGGTTTAACGGCCTTTACCTCTTACGGTTCGTTCTGGCTGACGCTGGTCGCTATCCTGCTGATGCCGAAAATGGGTCTGACGGATGCGCCTGACGCTCAGCTACTCGGCGCTTATTTAGGTCTGTGGGGCGTGTTCACGCTGTTTATGTTCTTCGGTACGCTGAAAGCCGCCCGCGCGCTGCAATTTGTTTTCCTGAGCCTGACCGTACTGTTCGCTCTGCTGGCGGTCGGCAATATCACCGGTAACGAAGCAACTATCCATATCGCAGGCTGGGTTGGTCTGGTTTGCGGCGCCAGCGCTATTTATCTGGCGATGGGTGAAGTGCTAAACGAGCAATTTGGCCGCACTATTCTGCCAATCGGCGAGGCGCACTAAATCTCTTTTATTCCTCCCGCACCGGGAGGAATAACCCTACTATCAGTATTTTCCGGTCAGGACGACATATTCTCACGTCTGGCGCTCTTCGGACGGAAAGCGGCAACCACTTCCGGCGCGGTTTCGACATACGGCCCGTCAAGCAGCTGTATGCAATACGGCACGCTCGCAAAAATGCCCGGCACGCTAACGCTGCCATCGTCCGCTTTTACGCCTTCCAGCGTTTCTTTGATCGATTTTGGCTGTCCAGGCAGATTAAGAATTAACGCCTGTTTACGGATAACGCCCACCTGGCGGGAAAGAATGGCGGTCGGCACAAAGCGCAGGCTGATCTGGCGCATCTGTTCGCCAAAACCAGGCATTTCACGGTCGGCGATGGCAAGGGTCGCGTCCGGCGTGACGTCGCGACGCGCCGGACCGGTACCGCCAGTGGTCAGCACCAGATGACAGCTCATCTCATCGACCAGTTCACACAACGTTTGCTCGATAATTTCCTGTTCATCAGGAATTAAGCGCCGTTGGACCTCGAAAGGCGTGGTCAGCGCAGAAGCGAGCCACTCCTCAAGCGCAGGAATGCCTTTATCCTGGTAAACGCCGCTGGAAGCGCGGTCGGAGATAGAAACTAAGCCAATACGTAAGGTATCCATAATTATTCCGTTTAAACAGTCTCGTTAAACAGAATGATACACTGCGAAAGGAAGGACAGACAGGTTTCAGAAGAGGTAGCGTGACCCATATCAGGGCCACGCGTTAATGATTACAGCAGATCGCCGATCATTTTTTCCAGTTTTTCCTGGTCTACCGCAAACTTACGGATACCATCCGCCAGTTTGTCAACCGCCATAGGGTCCTGGTGATGCTGCCACAGGAACTCGGCTTCGGTAATGCGTTCCGGACGCGCTTTGACTTCGCCGGAGAAAGAGAGCTTACGCTCAATCGCCCCTTCGCTTTCCGCCAGTTCTTTCAGCAATGCCGGCGCGATAGTCAGACGGTCGCAGCCCGCCAGCTCCAGAATTTCGCCTACGTTACGGAAGCTTGCGCCCATAACGACGGTTTCGTAACCATGCTGTTTGTAGTACTCGTAGATTTCCGTTACGGAAACCACGCCCGGATCTTCAGCTGGCGCATAGTCTTTCTTGTCGGTATTGGCTTTATACCAGTCAAGAATACGACCTACGAACGGCGAGATCAGGTAGACGCCAGCTTCGGCGCACGCACGCGCCTGCGCGAAGGAGAACAGCAGCGTCAGGTTACAGTTGATGCCTTCTTTTTCCAGCTGTTCGGCTGCGCGAATGCCCTGCCAGGTGGACGCCAGCTTGATCAGGATACGATCGTTGCTGATACCCGCATCATTGTAGAGTTTAATGATACGTTTTGCTTTGGCGATAGACGCTTCAGTGTCATAAGACAGACGCGCGTCAACTTCGGTAGAAATACGCCCCGGCACCAGCTTCAGGATTTCCAGGCCAATATTCACCGCCAGCTTATCGGTCGCGTCAACAACCTGCTGCGCGCGGTCGCTGCTCTGCTGTTTCGCCCAGGCGACAGCATCGTCAATCAGCTTACGATATTCCGGGATTTGCGCTGCGTTAAGAATGAGAGAAGGGTTAGTTGTAGCATCCTGCGGCTGGTACAGCTTCATTGCCGCGATATCTCCGGTATCAGCCACTACGGTGGTGAACTGACGAAGGGAGGTCAATTTGTCCGTCATGATAGAGTTTCTCTTTAAACAGCTTGTTAGGGGATGTAACCGGTCTACCCTGATGATAACACGACGCACTCACAGCGCAACCGCCTACATGCACCTGGCTGCCCTTGTGCACTGTTTGCGTATCTGCCGACGGTTGATGCGCAATTAAAGGATACCGCCGTATTTATGGTAAACTGCCGTTAATATTAGTCTGACAAGGTCATCTACATCATGGGTCACGCTTATACAGGATCATCAAAGCGTGACGGCATCAACAAGAGGGACGTTAATGCCTGAGTTTTTCAGTTTTATTAACGAAATACTCTGGGGCTCGGTAATGATTTACCTGCTGCTCGGCGCAGGATGTTGGTTTACCTGGCGTACCGGATTCATTCAATTTCGTTATATTCGCCAATTTGGCCGCAGCCTGAAAGGCAGCCTTAGCCCGCAGCCAGGCGGCCTGACGTCATTTCAGGCGCTGTGTACCAGCCTCGCGGCGCGGATTGGCAGCGGTAATCTGGCCGGCGTGGCGCTGGCTATCGCCGCAGGCGGTCCCGGCGCGGTATTCTGGATGTGGGTCTCGGCCATCATTGGCATGGCGACCTCCTTCGCCGAGTGTTCGCTTGCCCAGCTTTATAAAGAACGCGACCCGACAGGCCAGTTCCGCGGCGGCCCGGCGTGGTATATGGCGCGTGGGCTGGGAATGCGCTGGATGGGCGTGGTTTTCGCCCTCTTTCTGCTCGTCGCCTACGGGTTGATTTTTAATAGCGTGCAGGCGAATGCCGTCTCACGCGCGCTCCATTTCGCCTTCAACATTCCGCCGCTTATCTCCGGCATTGCTCTGGCGTTCTGTGCCCTGTTAATTATCATCCGCGGCATCAAAGGCGTCGCCCGCCTGATGCAATGGCTGATTCCCATCATCGCGTTATTGTGGGTCGCCGGCAGCGTATTCATTTGCCTCTGGCATATTGAGCAAATGCCTGGTGTTATCGCCTCGATAGTCAAAAGCGCATTTGGCTGGCAGGAAGCCGCGGCAGGCGCAGCCGGATATACGCTCACCCAGGCTATTACCAGCGGTTTTCAGCGTGGGATGTTCTCTAATGAAGCGGGAATGGGGTCAACGCCTAATGCGGCCGCAGCGGCAACGTCGTATCCCCCTCACCCTGTCGCGCAGGGGATTGTGCAAATGATTGGCGTATTCAGCGACACCATTATCATCTGTACCGCCAGCGCGATGATTATCCTGCTGGCGGGGAATCACGCGTCCCATTCGTCAACAGAAGGCATTCAGCTTCTCCAACATGCAATGGTTTCGTTGACCGGTGAATGGGGCGCCAGTTTTGTCGCGCTTATCGTCATTCTGTTCGCGTTCAGTTCTATCGTCGCCAACTATATTTACGCCGAGAACAATCTGTTTTTTCTGCGGTTACATAACGCAAAGGCCATCTGGCTATTACGCCTTGCGACGCTTGGCATGGTCATCGCCGGTACGCTCATCAGTTTTCCGCTGATATGGCAGCTTGCTGACATGATCATGGCCTGTATGGCTATTACCAATCTGACGGCGATTTTGTTGCTCTCACCGGTGGTGTATACCCTCGCCGGCGATTATCTGCGACAACGGAAACTGGGCGTAAGACCGCAGTTCGATCCGCGGCGCTTCCCGGATATCGAACCACAACTGGCGCCAGATACCTGGGAGGCGGCATCGCGCGATTAAGCCGACAATCGCAACCATCGGTCAACTCTGCGGCGTTTTTTTGCTAAAGTCGCAGAAAATTCCCTGCAAGGACTGGATATGCTGATTCTGATTTCACCTGCAAAAACGCTTGATTATCAAAGCCCGCTGGCCACGACCCGCTATACCCAGCCGGAGCTGTTGGATCACAGCCAGCAGCTTATTCAACAGGCCCGCCAGCTTTCGGCGCCGCAAATTTCCAGGCTGATGGGAATTAGCGACAAACTGGCGGATCTCAACGCCACGCGTTTTCATGACTGGCAGCCTCATTTTACGCCGGATAATGCACGCCAGGCGATTCTGGCGTTCAAAGGCGATGTTTATACTGGCCTACAGGCGGAAACGTTCAACGACGCGGATTTTGATTTTGCTCAACAACATCTGCGTATGCTCTCTGGCTTGTATGGCGTATTGCGCCCGCTGGATTTAATGCAGCCTTATCGTCTGGAGATGGGGATTCGCCTGGAGAATCCGCGCGGCAAAGATCTTTATCAATTCTGGGGCGATATCATTACCGATAAGCTCAACGAAGCGCTTGAGGCGCAGGGCGATCGGGTGGTAGTGAATCTGGCCTCCGAGGAATATTTTAAATCGGTGAAGCCGAAGAAACTGAATGCCGAACTGATTAAGCCCGTGTTCCTTGATGAGAAAAACGGCAAGTTTAAGGTGGTAAGCTTCTACGCCAAAAAAGCGCGCGGACTGATGAGCCGTTTTATTATTGAAAACCGCTTAACGAAGCCGGAACAGCTTACCGCGTTTGACCGTGAAGGGTATTTCTTTGATGAAGAAACCTCCACACAAGACGAGCTGGTCTTTAAACGCTACGAGCAGTAACGGCATCGCCGGATGGCGGTTACGCCTTATCCGGCCTACAAATCGACACCACCCCATAGGCCCGGTAAGCGACAGCGCCACCGGGCGCAATGGTTACTGGCGGGTCATCATCAGCTTACGCAGGGCGGCAAAATCCGCAGGCAGATGATGTGAAAGCAGCGGCAGATCGGCGCGTTCGGCGAGCGCTTCAGGCAAGGCCAGCGTTTCTCCCAGAATGGACTCCACGCTTTCTTTAAACTTCGCCGGATGCGCCGTTCCGAGAAACAAGCCATACTCGCCAGGGTTTAACTGGTCGCGTAATGCCCGATACGCTACCGCCGCATGAGGTTCCGAGATATAACCTTTCGCTTTCAGCTCGCGCATCGTCTGTTGTGTCGTAGTGTCATCCACCGCCGCATAGCCCAGCTCAGTCAGACGCCAGATTTTACGGCGGAATAGCTCCTCCACGCGCGGCCAGTTATTCGGCTGGCTGACATCCATCGCATTCGACAGGGTCGCCTGCGTCGCTTTCGGCGCCCACTTTCCGTCATGCAGAAAACGCGGCACCGTGTCGTTGACGTTGGTGGCGGCGATAAAACGTTTCACCGGTAGGCCTAACGACTTCGCCAGCAGCCCTGCCGTCAAATCGCCAAAGTTGCCGCTGGGGACGGAGATCACCAGTTGGTTACGCGCCCCCTGCGGCAGTTGCGCCACGGCTTCAAAGTAGTAGCAAATTTGCGCCAACAGGCGGCTGATATTAATCGAATTAGCCGAATTCAGCCCCAGCGCCGTTTTCAGTTCTTCGTCATCAAATGCCTGTTTCACCAGCGCCTGGCAAGCGTCGAAATCGCCGTCGATCGCCACGGTTTCAATGTTGCCGCCCAGCGTACAGAACAGTTTTTCCTGCAACGGACTGATTTTACCGCGCGGGTAGAGAATGACGACCCGCACATTTTCCAGGCCATAGAACGCGTGAGCCACCGCCGCGCCGGTATCGCCTGACGTTGCGGTCAGAATCGTCACCGGTTTGTCGCCGCTGATATGCGTCAGCATTTGCGCCATAAAACGCCCGCCGAAGTCTTTAAAGGCCAGCGTCGGACCATGGAACAGCTCCAGGCAGCCGACATCGCTTTCTACCTGCGCTACCGGCGCCGGGAACGCAAACGCCGCGCGGACGCGCTCTTCCAGAATTTGCTGCGGTATTTCATCGCCAATAAATGCCGAGAGAATCTTTGCGCTACGGCTGACAAAGTCCTGGTTGAGCATCTCATCAATTTCCGTCAGGCTAAACTCCGGCAGTTCGTGCGGAAAAAAAAGTCCCTGCTGTTTGCCCAGTCCTTGCGTGACGGCCTGCGCAAAGCTGACCTGCTCATTATGGTCTTTCAGATTATAGAGTTTCATTGATTATCCCACTACTCGTGCGCCCGCCGTATCCAGCCGGCAAATATGAACGAAGCCTTCCTGATTTTGCAGATAATGTTTGCTCAGCCAGTCCGCGACGCGCTGCGCCGTCTCCGGTTTATCGCATAGCGCAAACAGCGTCGGCCCCGACCCGGAAATCCCGCTCGCCAGCGCGCCGATCTCCGACACCGCCTGTCGCGCCTGGCTAAAGCCCGGCAGTAAACGCGCGCGGTATGGTTCGGCAATAACATCTTTCATCAGCGCGGCGGCAAGCTGCGGCTGCCGCGAGTAACAGGCGTGAATAAAACCGGCCAGATGCCGTCCATGCGCAATGCAATCCTGACGGCGATACTGCGCAGGTAAAATGGCCCGTGCTTCTGCGGTAGAAACTTTAATGCCCGGATAAGCCAGTACCCATAGCCACTCATCAAAGCCCGGCACCTGCTGACTAATAATGCCGTTTTCTTCAATCATCAGCTGCATACCGCCAAGAAAGCACGGCGCGACGTTATCGTAATGGATGCTGCCGGAGATACGGCCTTCCAGCTCGCCCATCAGCGCCAACAGACGCGTGTCGTTTAACGGTTTGCCGCAGTGCTCATTCATCGCGACCAGCGCGGCGACGACGGAACAGGCGCTGGACCCTAACCCGGAACCAATCGGCATATTTTTTTCCAGCGTCATCGCCACCGGGATGGTTTTCCCCAATGCCTGGCAAAAACGTTCCCAGCACTGATAAACAATATTTTCACGCGGCTCCGGCGGCAGTTTATCGGCAAATCGCCCCAGGTTATGCAGACGGAAATGGTCCGCTGCTTCAACGGATACCACATCGCCCAGCAACGTGCCGTCAACGGGTGTGACGGCCGCGCCCAACACGTCGAAACCGACGCTCATGTTCGCGCTGGAAGCCGGGGCATACACTTTCACCATGTTAAACTCCTAACTTCCATGAGAGGGTTCGTAACAGATCGGCAAACACGCCCGCCGCCGTCACATCATTGCCTGCGCCGTAGCCGCGCAGCACCAACGGCAAGGGCTGATAATAGTGGCTGTAGAACGCCAGCGCGTTTTCACCGTTTTTCACTTTGAAGAGCGGATCGTTACCATCAACTTCGGCAATCTTCACGCGGCACACGCCATCCTCTTCGATATTGCCCACATAGCGCAATACCTTACCTTCATCACGAGCTTTCGCCACACGGGCGGCAAACGCGTCGTCAAGCTGCGGCAGATGCGCCATAAAGGTGGTCACATCGCCGGAGGCGTCAAACTCGTCCGGCAACACCGGTTCAATCACAATATCGGAAAGCTCCAGCTCGCGGCCCGTCTCGCGGGCGAGGATCAACAGTTTCCGCGCCACATCCATACCGGAAAGATCGTCGCGCGGATCGGGTTCGGTATAGCCCATCTCGCGCGCCAGGGCGGTCGCCTGTGAGAGACTCATCCCCTCTTCCAGTTTACCGAAAATAAAAGAGAGCGACCCGGAAAGAATGCCGGAAAATTTTTGCAGTTCATCACCCGCATTCAGCAGGTTTTGCAGGTTTTCGATTACCGGCAAACCGGCGCCGACGTTGGTGTCATACAAGAATTTGCGCCGTGATTGCGCGGCGGCGAAACGTAGCTGATGGTAGTAGTCCATCGACGAGGTGTTCGCTTTCTTGTTTGGCGTCACCACATGGAACCCTTCACGCAGGAAGTCGGCATACTGGTCGGCCACCGCCTGACTGGAGGTACAATCAACAATCACCGGATTGAGTAGATGATATTCTTTCACCAGGCGAATTAAGCGTCCCAGATTGAACGGCGCGTTCGCTTGCGCCAGTTCCGCCTGCCAGTTGTCCAGATTCAGGCCATGCACATTGGTTAGCAACGCCTTTGAGTTCGCCACACCGCACACGCGTAGATCGATGTGCTTGTTCTTCAGCCAGGTTTGCTGACGTTTAAGCTGTTCCAGTAGCGCGCCGCCGACGCCGCCGACGCCAATGACAAACACTTCAATCACCTGATCGGTATTGAACAGCATCTGGTGCGTTACCCGCACGCCGGTGGTGGCATCGTCGTTATTCACCACCACAGAAATGGAACGCTCAGAAGATCCCTGAGCGATCGCCACGATATTGATATTAGCCCGCGCCAGCGCGGCGAAGAATTTCGCTGAAATGCCGCGTAGCGTGCGCATACCGTCGCCGACAACAGAGATAATCGCCAACCGCTCCGTAACCGCCAGCGGCTCCAGCAGCCCCTCTTTCAGCTCCAGATAGAACTCATCCTGCATCGCACGGCGGGCACGCGCGCAGTCACTCTGCGGCACACAGAAGCTGATGCTGTACTCAGAGGAGGACTGGGTAATGAGCACCACCGAGATCCCGGCGCGAGACATGGCGGCGAAAACACGCGCCGCCATCCCAATCATCCCTTTCATTCCCGGGCCGGAGACGCTAAACATCGCCATGTTGTTAAGGTTAGAGATCCCTTTAACCGGCAGATTATCATCGTCGCTGGACGCGCCGATCAGCGTTCCTGGCGCCTGCGGATTGCCGGTATTTTTAATCAGACAGGGGATCTGGAACTGGGCGATAGGCGTTATGGTGCGAGGGTGAAGGACTTTGGCGCCGAAGTAAGAGAGCTCCATCGCTTCCTGGTAGGACATCGATTTCAACAGCCTGGCGTCCGGCACCTGGCGCGGGTCACAGGTATACACGCCATCGACGTCAGTCCAGATTTCACAGCAGTCAGCGCGTAAACAGGCGGCCAGCACGGCGGCGGAATAGTCGGAACCATTACGGCCCAGCACCACCAGTTCACCCTTTTCATTACCGGCGGTAAAGCCCGCCATCAGGATCATGTGATCGGCCGGGATCTGGCTGGCGGCGATACGGCGAGTCGATTCCGCGATATCGACGGTAGATTCAAGGTAATGGCCCACCGCCAGCAATTTTTCTACCGGATCGATCACCGTGACGCGATGTCCACGCGCCTCCAGGAGTCCCGCCATAATCGCGATCGACATTTTTTCGCCACGGCAAATCAGCGCGGCGTTGATGCTGTCCGGGCACTGACCCAGCAGGCTGATACCATGCAGAACATGTTTGATCTGAGCGAATTCTTGTTCGACAACCATTTTCAACCGTGCAAGCGGGAATCCCGGCTGCGCGCTGGCAAGTCCTGCGAGCAGGTCAGAAAAAATACGTTCGGCATCGCTGATATTCGGCAAAGCATCCTGACCGCCGATAGTTTTTTCAATCATCGCCACCAGATGGTTGGTAATTTTCGCGGGGGCGGAAAGTACGGTCGCTACCTGCCCTTGCCTGGCATTGCTTTCCAGAATATCGGCAACACGCAGAAAACGTTCTGCATTTGCCACTGATGTACCGCCGAACTTCAACACTCGCATGGTTGTTACCTCGTGATCTCTGGTCGAAAAAAAAGCCCGCACTGTTCAGGTGCGGGCTTTTTTCTGTGTTTCCTGTACGCGTCAGCCCGCACCGTTACCTGTGGTAATGGTGATGGTGGTAATGGTGGTGGTGCTGATGCGGTTCATGGATGTTGTGTACTCTGTCATTTTTATTTGTCTGTCTTGTATTCCTATATTGGTTAAAGTATCTGCCCGCCTAAGTCAATAAATTTTTAAATTGATCACATTCCGAAACTTGTTCATGTGCTGCTGGCGATATATTTATTTTCGACCAATTCCCCCTGTCACGGTCTCTTGCAACCAGACGTAATCTCTTATTATTTTAAAAATTACAGCACGTTATTTTGTTAGTTTTTTTTCAATATCATGGACCAAACGGTGCAACATTACCGTATCTCGCTGTCCCAGCAGGCCGATTCGCTGTTGTAGCCAGTCGGTTAATTTGTGGTCATCGGCCGCCTCCAGAGTCGTTAGCAGGCGTAAAAGGCGCGCGCGTAACGCCTGTAACTGCGATTCATCAGCAATATCAACGGATTCTGTGGTCTGTTGCATTAAACCTGCTAATTGATAGCAATACACCATGACCGCCTGACCCAGATTGAGCGAAGGGTAATCCGCCGCCATCGGCACGCCGGTCAATACATCCGCCAGCGCCAGCTCGTCATTGGTCAAACCGGAATCCTCACGGCCAAAAACCAGCGCGGCATGACGCATCCAGCGTGATTTTTCCTGTAATAAGGGAACCAGTTCAGCGGGCGAAGCGTAGTAATGAAATTTTGCCCGGCTGCGGGCTGTCGTCGCGACGGTAAAATCCACATCGTGGAGCGCGTCGGCAAGGGTGCGAAAAACCTCAATATTATCAATAATATCTCCAGATCCATGTGCGACCCAACGGGTGGCGGGCTCCAGGTGCGCCTGGCTGTCGACAATACGCAGGTCAGTAAATCCCATGGTCTTCATAGCCCGGGCGGCTGCGCCAATATTTTCCGCTCTGGCGGGAGCGACAAGAACAATTGTGACACGCATTTCATTACTCTTTTTGACTAATTTACAGGAAATTAGCTGGCGTTTGTAAGCATATTACGCTTCGCAAATTTACAAAATTTTAACGGATATCACTGAAAAAGCATTTTTGATTTCGTAAAAGACGCTACACTATTGCGTATCTGTACTATTGCTGTTTATGTTAACAGAACATCGTTATCCTGCTGTTTATTTAGGATAATTTAATTTAAAATAGATCCTGTTCTTTGGATTCATCACATTTATTAGTTGGCTTACGTAACTAGTTGGAATATTGCAAATTTGTGATGAAAGCTAGCATTTAGCTACGATGATTTCATCAAACTGTTAACGTGCTACAATTGAACTTGATATATGTCAACGAAGCGTAGTTTTATTAGGTGTCCGGTACGTCTTAGCCTGTTATGTTGCTGTTAAAATGGTTAGGATGACAGCCGTTTTTGACACTGTCGGGTCCAGAGGGAAAGTACCCACGACCAAGCTAATGATGTTGTTGACGTTGATGGAAAGTGCATCAAGAACGCAATTACGTACTTTAGTCATGTTACGCCGATCATGTTAATTTGCGACATGCATCAGGCAGGTCAGGGACTTTTGTACTTCCTGTTTCGATTTAGTTGGCAATTTAGGTAGCAAACATGCAGACCCCGCACATTCTTATCGTTGAAGACGAGTTGGTAACACGCAACACGTTGAAAAGTATTTTCGAAGCGGAAGGCTATGATGTATTCGAAGCGACAGATGGCGCGGAAATGCATCAGATCCTCTCTGAATATGACATCAACCTGGTGATCATGGATATCAATCTGCCAGGGAAAAACGGTCTCCTGTTAGCGCGTGAACTGCGTGAACAGGCTAACGTTGCGCTGATGTTCCTGACGGGCCGCGATAACGAAGTCGACAAAATTCTCGGCCTCGAAATCGGCGCGGATGATTACATCACCAAACCATTTAACCCACGCGAATTGACCATCCGTGCCCGCAACCTGCTGTCCCGTACCATGAACCTGGGTACCGTCAGCGAAGAGCGTCGTAGCGTTGAAAGCTACAAGTTCAACGGTTGGGAACTGGATATCAACAGTCGTTCACTGATCGGCCCGGACGGCGAGCAGTATAAACTACCGCGCAGCGAGTTCCGCGCGATGCTTCACTTCTGCGAAAACCCTGGCAAAATTCAGTCGCGCGCAGAGCTGTTGAAGAAAATGACCGGGCGCGAGCTGAAGCCGCATGACCGTACTGTTGACGTTACCATTCGTCGTATTCGTAAGCATTTCGAATCCACGCCGGATACGCCGGAAATCATCGCCACCATTCACGGCGAAGGTTATCGCTTCTGCGGCGACCTGCAGGATTAATTCGGCCCAGGCGCCAAACCGTAAAAACAGCCGGTAAGTTATTCTTACTGGCTGTTTCTTATGTCCCCCTTCCGCTAAGCGGCCTCGCTTTCCCTCCTGACCTGCCGTTATGACGTACTCTTTTACATAAAAATTGTCGTATAGCGCTGTTTATCTCAGCTTGCGAAAGTTAAGGTAGTTTGTGTATTTACATTAAAGAGTAATACACGGGATTTGTTAGTCCCCAAAAAATAAGGGGATGCTCACAGGACGTGAGGTTTCACAGGATGAAAAAATCACCATTATGCTGCTACCTGTTTTGTGCAGCGATGTCAGCTTCATCAGCCGCGCTGGCTGCTACCGCGCCGGTCTCCGCAGGCGTTATTCATTTCAAAGGCCAGATTGTCGAATATGGTTGTAATCTTGCGCCTCACGATCGCAATATCGAGGTATCATGTTTGCGGAATAATATCCCCCATTTGCAGACAGTCGCCACACCGTCTGGAAACGCTATTTCGTTGATGAATGGAATCGCCACGGTACGGCACGTGTCGTTAAAAGATCATCCGGAGATTCAAAGCCTGATCGTCCAGTACCGCTAACCGCTTATGGCTCCCGCCGGGAGGAGCTCCGGCAGGCGGCGATTTCGCTCAGTAAAACGCCGCCCGCCTGCATTTTGTACTTTTCTCTCATTCGTATCCTCCAATAGCGATGTTCATCGCTTCGCTATCCTGTACGCTCTACGCGCTCGTTAAGCACGGTGCCTATGATAGCTGTCATAAAATGATTGCAAATAAAATCATCACATTTACTATGGTTAACCTTACAAACAGCGTTGTCGCTCATGCATTGATAAGGTGAATACATTGACTTAAATATTCTTGTTGGCTATTTTTATTTACTTAATTATAATTTCAAGTGAATATTAAATTTATCTTTACCTTTTAATAGTCAACCACTTTATCAGCCATAATAATGGGGAAGATATGAAGCAGTTAAACGGCGGGAATGTGTATCGTCCCACAGGGAAAGAAAAAAACCTGCAAGCCATTTTAAATATTCATCGGCACTTTATTCAAAACATCTCCCCTGTCACTATTACGGCCGGTAAAACACTGGATATCAAGATTGATAATCAATCCCACATCCTGTTAATCACTAAAGGCGCTATTAAAGTATGTCGGCGTATCGACAGCATTGTAATGGGCTGCGGTGTCTCACCAATGATTTTAGGCCTTGTAGATGCCTATGCTGACTTATACCAGTTAGAAGAGAATTCAGACGTCTTTTTTATCGCCGAAACCACCTGTGAATATTATCCTGTCCCAGTAAAAGATTTTGTGGAAATAGCCGATGAAAAGCATCTCTGGCGTGACATTTCGAACATCCTGATGTACCGCATTGCTTTCATGACTAACCGTGACAGAAATCTTATCGGGCAGGACGCCTATAGCCAGATAAAAGCGCTGTTACTTGAACTGTGGTCGTATCCTGAAAGCTCACGATTTGAGATCAACGCACAGAACTTCATACAGCAGAGAACCGGGCTTTCACGCAGCCGTATCATGCAGGTACTTTCAGAACTAAAAGCGGGGGACTATATAAAAATACTGCATGGAAGACTGTTAGAGCTTCGAAACCTGCCGGTTTCATTTTAAACGGACAAGCGTCGTATATTATTAAAAATAAAGCAATATAGAGTTAAATAAATCCTCCAGGAAATAATAACTATTATCAAAAAAGAGATCTTGCTCTATAAATCCAGTCATCAACCATACTTCTTTAGTGGTATTTTATTAAACTTTGTTACCGGGTCCGAAACTGGACTGCCGTTCAATATTGCATCAGAATTTTTATTGAGTTCATAGTTGATATACGTAGAATAGCCGCCTGCTTATCTACAGAACAGAAAGAAGCGCATACAGAGTAAAATATAATATTTTATTTTATATGGCTATCTTTATTTTTCAGCGAATAGAATCAGGCAACAATTAATATGTTTAATAAGAAAATTATCATCCTGGCAATGTTAACTGCCGTAGCATCCACACCGGTATTTGCCCAGAACACGATTACGTTCAATGGCAAAATTTACGATCAGGCGTGTACGGTTCAGGTGAATGGCTCCACGGATACCACCATTGATTTGGGTAATTACAGCAAAGAACGCATCGCGGAAAAAGGCGCCACAACCGATTACGTGCCGTTTACCGTAAGCCTGGTTAGCTGCCCAGAAGCAGGGACTGGCGTACCAACCCAGGCCATGTTCCGCTTCCACGGCGCAACAGATGATTCCAACCCAACGTACTTCAAAAACGCGGACGAAGGATCGGAAACGGGCGCCGCGGGTGTCGGTATTTCTATTCAGAACGCTTCACATAGCGATGTAACAGATAACACGGATGATGCCGCAGTAAACCTGCCAACCGACGGCTCGACAGCAGACTTTACCTATTACGCCGCCATGGCAAACGATGGTTCCGCAACCGTAACCGGTGGAGATGTTAGCACTCAGGTTACGTATACCGTTTCGTATCAGTAAGGCATTCTCATCCTGATGTGGACAGGCAGGATGCCAGTCCATAGCGTAAAACATCTTTACAGAGTAAAAAATGAAACACATAAAGAAATCCGTGTTGGTCGTATTACTGACAAGCCATGTTGCCCATGCCAGCATTGTTGTTGGCGGAACCCGACTGGTTTTCGACGGCAATAATGATGAGTCGTCAATCAATGTAGAGAATAAAGACAGCAAAGCGAATCTTGTTCAGTCATGGTTATCGGTTGCCGATCCCCAGGTCACAAATAAGCAGGCGTTTATTATCACCCCGCCTCTTTTTCGCCTTGATGCCGGGCAAAAGAACAGCATTCGGGTTATTCGCTCTGGCGCCCCTCTACCTGCAGATCGGGAGTCTATGTACTGGCTCAATATTAAGGGTATTCCTTCTATTGATGATAATGCCTCCGCGAACCGCGTGGAAATCTCCATTAATACCCAAATAAAGCTTATTTATCGACCGCCAGCATTAACAAAATCAACGCCTGATAGCCAGAGCCAACAATTAAAATGGCAGACGGCAGGTGATGTTATTACCGTAAATAACCCCACTCCCTATTATATGAACTTTGCCAGTGTGACGCTTAACAGCCATGAAGTGAAATCAGCGACTTTCGTTCCGCCAAAATCATCAGCGTCATTTAAATTGAGTTCTACTGCCGCCCCTCATGGCACGGTAACGTGGCGATTAATCAGCGATTATGGGATGAGTTTAGAGCCGCATTCCGGTTCATTCTAGCCATTAACGACTTCATTTTACTTTTACCCTTTCAGGACTTTTACTGTGCAATTCTCCAGAGTAGAGCCCCGTTCTCAATTAGCGTTATCGTTTCTCTTTATATGCTGTTCCATAAAACCAGCGTTAGCGCATGATCATTTTAATCCATTATCGTTGGAAAATGATGAACCGGGCGTGGAGAATGTCGATCTATCGGTTTTCGAAAAGGGGGGGCAGGCAGAAGGCACCTATAATGTTGATATTTATATTAATAACACCAGTGTTGAAACAAAAAATATTGCCTTTAAAAATAAAAAATCAGCAAATAATAAGCTCTCCCTACAGCCGTGTCTTAGCGTTGAACAACTCAAGCAGTGGGGCGTAAAAACAGAAAACTTCCCCGAGCTTAAAAATGACCCAAACGGGTGTACCGATCTTAGTCTGCTGGCTGGCGCTGTTGCAAAGTTTAATGTCATCGGTAACCGGCTGGATTTAGCGATCCCTCAAATCGCGTTGATCGCCGACCCGCGAGAATTCGTCCCTACCAGCGAATGGGATGAAGGCATTAATGCTTTTTTGCTGAACTACAGTTTTACCGGATCGCAGGATCACGATATTGATGAAAACCGGACGGAAAATAGCGAATACGCCAACCTGCGCCCTGGTATTAACATTGGCGCATGGCGTTTTCGTAACTACTCAACCTGGAATCATGATAGCGATGGGCAAAATAGCTGGGATTCTGCCTACACCTATGTTTCTCGCGATATCGAATTTTTAAAAGGACAGCTGATCGCCGGGGAAAATAACACGCCCGCGGACGTCTTTGACAGTATTTCATTTAAAGGCGTACAGATCTCTTCTGATGACGATATGTTGCCGGACAGTATGAAAGGGTTCGCCCCGGTCATTCGCGGGGTGGCCAAAAGCAGCGCGCAGGTAACCGTTGAACAAAACGGTTATACCATCTACAAAACTAACGTTCCGGCGGGTCCATTCGCCATTAATGATCTTTATCCAACCGGCGGTTCGGGCGGCCTGTACGTCACCATCAAAGAATCCGATGGTTCTGAACAGCATTTCATTGTGCCCTACGCCAGCGTTCCGGTCTTACAGCGTGAAAGCCACCTGAAATACGACCTGACGGTAGGCCGCACGCGTTCATCAGATACGCATTCCGCACAACAAAATTTCGCAGAACTGACGGCCTTATACGGATTAGCAGGCGGCATAACCGCCTATGGCGGAATAGAGAGTACGCTGAGCAATGATATTTATCATGCGGCGCTCATCGGGACAGGTTTAAACCTTGGCGATCTGGGCGCATTGTCTTTAGACGTCACCAACTCATGGTCAAAAATTAAAGCAGGCGATGTGGTTAGCGATACGCTTACCGGACAGTCCTGGCGTATTCGTTACAGCAAAGATATTCAGTCAACAGGCACCAATTTCACTGTCGCTGGCTACCGTTATTCGACCAAAGATTACTACGCTCTTGAGGATGTGCTGGATACCTATAGCGATAATAGTCACTATGATCATGTACGTAATCGCACCGACCTGTCGTTATCGCAAGACATTATCTACGGTTCCATTTCACTCACTTTATATAATGAAGATTACTGGAATGACACTCATACCACATCATTAGGTATTGGCTATAACAACACATGGCATAACGTAAGCTATGGCATTAACTATTCTTATACGCTGAACGCCGATAATTCTCAGGATGAAGACGACGATACGGAAGACAGTAATGACCAGCAAATTTCAATCAATATTAGTATTCCGTTAGATGCCTTTATGCCGTCAACGTATGCCACCTACAATATGAACTCCGCGAAAGACGGCGATACCACGCATACTGTCGGTTTAAACGGAACAGCGCTGGCACAGAAAAATCTCTCATGGAGCGTTCAGGAAGGTTATTCCTCTCAAGAGAAAGCCACCAGCGGTAATGTGAGCGCAACCTATAACGGGACGTATGCGGATATTAACGGCGGGTATAGCTACGATAATCATATGCGTCGCCTGAATTATGGCGTTCAGGGCGGCGTACTACTACATCGAAATGGCCTGACACTATCCCAGCCAATGGACGACACCATCATATTGGTTAAAGCCCCTGGCGCAGCGGGTGTCCCCGTGAATAACGAAACGGGCGTGGACACCGATTTTCGGGGCTATGCCGTCGTACCTTATGCTTCGCCTTACCATCGTAATGAAGTGTCTTTAGATACGACGGGCATTAGAAAAAATATTGAGCTCATTGATACCAGTAAAACGCTGGTGCCTACCCGTGGCGCGGTGGTCAGGGCTGAATATAAAACCAATATTGGTTACAAGGCATTGATGGTATTAACCCGCATAAACAATCTGCCTGTTCCTTTTGGCGCGACCGTCTCGTCTTTAACAAAACCAGACAATCACAGCAGTTTTGTTGGTGATGCGGGGCAAGCCTGGTTAACCGGACTGGAAAAACAAGGGCGGTTATTAGTGAAGTGGGGACCAACAGCAGCAGACCGGTGTCAGGTCTCTTATCGTATACCGAGCTCCCCCTCCGCTTCTGGCGTAGAAATCTTACACGAGCAATGCCAGTGATTCTGGTGGGATAAAAGATGAATATGAACAGATTTGCTGCATTAGCCGCCCTGTTAACGTTCACGGGTCTGGCATTATGGTCGCCCTCGATCAGCGCGGCATACAATACCGCAGATGCCGTAGACATTAACGTTACGGGATTAATTTATGCCGATCCGTGTACCGTGACGGTCCCCGACACGCTCTCTCTTGGACAATATGCCCGGGCGGATATCGCCGTGGCCGGTGGCAATACCGCCACCATTCCTTTCACCATAAAAATGACGAATTGCCCGGCAACTACCACAAAAGCCGCGATTTCATTTAACGGCGTACCTTATCCCGATCCGCATTATGCTTCTGCGATTTATGCAAACAGCGCGGCCAATCCGGCGCAGGATTTAGGATTACAGCTTTTTAACCTGGACGGTAAAAGTCTGGTCAATCTGGCCAACAACGTCACTTACACGGTAGATATCAACAGTAATACCCATGAAGCCAATTTGCCTGTCGCCGCAAGGATGTATACCCCGTATGGAAAAGTCACGGCAGGGGATTTCACGTCCGTTGTGACGATCACTATCGCATGGCAATAACATCTTTCTATTTCACCTGGTATAAAAGCAGGAATTTTTCATGAGAAGGTTATATCTGGCGCTTATTCTGCTGTTCGCGTACTCCAGTCATGGTTACGCTTCCTGTAAACGTTCCGGTAATGAAGGCGCGATCACTATCACCCCGCCGTCGCAGCTTGTGGTGGATAGCCACGCCTATACCGCAGGCGAGGTGTTGTGGCAATCGGGCTGGGTTTCCACCTCCGAAGTCACAATGGATGGCTGTAGTCGCGATTATAAGGTCGGTTTTTTATATGAACCCGGTAGCGCGCAGTCAAATACATCAGCGACAATCAATGCGAATGACGGGAACAACACGCCGGTATTTAGCACCGGGATTTCCGGCGTGGGCGTTGCGATTAAAACCCAAACGAATGCTGGCCCTTACGATAATGTCATGCCAATCGATAATACCTACCATAATGGCGATGGCAATAAAACACACCATGCGATGGCTCCCGCCTACAATGTTGAACTGGTCGCCTTAGGCGGTCCGATCACCTCCGGTACCGCGACATTCCAAAGCCCACTGGCGCGCGTATCTTTTCGCGATAGCGCAACGGAAGACTCCGGCGGCGATATCCTGACCCATCTGTATTTGGGGAATACGCAATTGATTATGAAAGCGATGGGATGTCGGGTAGAAACACCTGCCATCACCGTGGATTTAGGCAGCGTCAATTTAGGCAGTTTCGCTAACAGTCAAACCGCGGGCACAGGCGAGCAGGATATCTTATTGACCTGCGAACAAGGCACTGCTATTTCCGCATCATTAAGCGCCCAACCTGCCAGCGGAAATAACCCTGATAATTCAGTCATCCAGTTGAGCAATGCAAGCGCGCCAACCAGCGCAACCGGCGTTGGCGTACAGTTGGGTATTCAGGCGCCGGACGCCGGTTTCTTTACCGACAGTTTGCCAATCAATCAAAAAATTGATCTCTTTACTCACACGATTACCACCAATGCCGATGGCAGCCAGACGGTTAACGGCGGAACCATGAATATGTCGACCACCCTGAAAATTAGCGCGCGCTACTATAAAACCGCCGCCACGGTAACGGCCGGGCAAGCGAATGCCACGGCAACATTAAACCTGACCTATAACTAACGGCATCACATTTTCTGGCGCTGCGCGGGAAAACGTTAACGCGCGCGCCCGTTAGATTTATTTCCACAAACGTAATTCGTCATCTTGTACTGGCGGTAATGACTTACGTTGCTGACAAGAGAGCGAATACCAGTCCAGATGGCGCGTCAGGAACATCACGCCGCCAAGCGCCAGTAGCAGAACGCCGGTACCCAGAAGCAACGAGCTATCTTCCGAACGCAGCAATCCCCACATCACGCCATCCAGCGCCAATAACGCTAGCGTAAACAGTACGCTATTGCGCCATCCTTTCAGCACTGCCTGCAAATAAACGCTATTCATCAACGCGCCCACCAGGCTGGCGGCGATCCAGGCTGGCGTGAAACCGATATGTTCCGACAGTGCCAGCAACAGCAGGTAGAACATCACCAGCGATAACCCCACCAGCAGATACTGCATCGGGTGTAACCGCTGCCCCGTCAGGGTTTCGAAGACAAAGAAAGCCATAAACGTTAGCGTAATCAACAAAATGGCATATTTCGTCGCTCTGTCCGTCAGTTGATACTGGTCGGCTGGCGTCGATACAGCGACGCTAAACGCCGGTAAGTTGTCCCAATCCACCTTTTGCGCATCAGCAAACTGTTCGCCGAGATTCGTGGCAAACCGACTGGTTTGCCACTGGGCCTGAAATCCTGAACCGCTGATTTCGCGTTTACCGGGAAGAAAATCCCCCACAAAATTTGGGTGCGGCCAGTTACTGGTCAGGGTCATTTCACTGCTACGCCCGACGGGAACCAGTGAAAAGCTGCCGGTTCCGCTTAAATTTAGCGACATCGCCAACGTCAGGTTGCGCGTCGCCCACTGACTGTCCGGCAGCGGGATATGAATGCCCTCTCTACTTTCCGGTAAGCCGGTCCCCGGTTCTACAGTGAGCGTTTCACCATTCACCTGCGGCGCTTTTACTGCGCTGATACCGCGCGCATCGCCGACGCCCACGACGATAAAGGGCTTTCCAAGGGTAATGTTCGGTCTGTTCAGCTCATGCAGACGGGCCACATCAAACTCCGCCTTTATCGCCATATCGGTATGCCACACCTGCCCCTGATAAATACCTATTTTTCGCGCTTCAACGTTTTGATTGCCTTCGACCAATAGCGACTCCGGCAGCCAAAAATAGAGATAACTGCGCTTATACTGGACCTCTTTCTCCTCTTCCAGCACGGTATAGAGCTCTGTCACCGGAACCGCCACCAGCGGGCCGACAACCTTTTGTGGGCCGCTGGTACTCTGACAAATAGCGGCTTCTACATGGCTTCGATAATCAGCACGCTCCACGATGGTGTGCCGTACCATCATCAGGGGAATTAACAGCAGGATCATGGCGCCGCCTAACGTAATCATTTTCCACAACAGGGGGGATTTCAACATAGCGTTCTCCTTTGCAATGCCAGCAGTGTAAGAACGCGATGTGGGGAGAATTTGAAGTTATGTGAAGTGACGGTGAAGTGTCAACGAGGCCAGCACGCCGCCTTCGGGACGGTTGCACAACGTCACCTCACCGTTGAGGAGTCGCGCCGCCTCGCTGACAAACGCCAGCCCAAGCCCGCTGCTTTTACGTCCGTTTTCACGGGGCAACGAATAGAATCGGTCGAAAATGCGCGGCAGCGCAAAATCAGGAATACCACAACCGGAATCCGTCACCTGCAGGATCGCTTTCTCTCCCATCGGCTGAGCGCTTAATGTGATAACGCCATTTTCAGGCGTAAAGTCGATGGCATTGTCCAACACATTGCCCAGCGCCTGCGCCAGAAGCTCCGCGTCGGCGACGACAACCAGCGAGGAAGGCCGTAAAGTAAGGGTGATCTTTTTTGCCGCCAACTGAATACTGCGTGCCTCGCTAAGCTGCGTAAATAGCTCATCAACAGCAACCGGCGCGAGAGGGATATCCTGTCGGTTTTCCAGCCGCGCCTGGCGCAGCAGGGTTTCTACCAGCGCCTGCATTCGCGTATTTTGCGCCAGTATATTCTCTGTAAAGCGGGTAACCACATCCGCGGGCGGTCCTTCACGCAGAATCTCCGCCGCGCCGCGTATCGCCGCCAGTGGACTTTTCAGCTCATGAGTCAACGCATACACGTACTGCTCAATCTCATTCTTGCCTTCCAGCTTAATGCGCATACTCTCCAGCGCCTGCGCCAGTTTACGCAGCTCGCTGCTGCCTAATGCAGGTAACGCAAGCGGGCGGTTTTCGGTGACGGAATCCGCATAGCGCGTCAACCGGGCGATGGAGCGGTTAATCCACCAGACCATCCCCGCGCCAATCGCCAGCGCAATCCCCAGTAAAACGGCGCTGGCCCACAGAATGCGCCGTTCGCTGCGCTTAATCACCGGCGCCATTGCCGCATTCGGTTTACCGACAGACAGGACGCCGATAATCCGTCCATCGCTGATTATCGGCGCGGCTACGTACATCAAGGTGCTATTGGGATCGGCAGCATCTTTTGCCGTGCTGCGGGCGCCATACTGTCCGCGCAGCGTAAGCCAGACGTCATTCCAGCGAGAATAATCCTGCTCCACCGCTTTGTTTTCCGAATCAAACAACACCTTCCCCTGCGCATCCGTCATGTAGACATGGTATTCATTGCGCACTTTGACGATCCCGCTGATATTGGCGCGAAACGGGCGATGTTGCAGCTGGGCGAATGCCTTCGCCAACTGGCCGTCAGTCGGGTTGCCGGAAAGGAGATCGTCGCGGGCCAGCGCCGCCAGCAGCGTTGCGGTGTCAATCAGCGTCCCTTCCGTCGCGCGGCGGACGCCCGGCTTTATCTCCTGAACGAAGATAGACAGCACAAACACGGCGGCGACGGCGACAATAAGAAAGTAGCCCAGCAGCAAACGCATTCCGATGCGCATCAGACGCTCCTCAGGCTGTATCCCATTCCACGATGCGTGTTAATTGGCGAGAGATCCGGGTTGATCGCGCGTAGCTTAGCGCGCAGGGTTTTGATGTGTGTATCGACCGTCCGTTCGAAGGTCTCCTGGGCATCAGACCAGACAATATCCATCAATTGCTGGCGCGAGTACACGCGCTCCGGCGACAGCAGCAGGGTTTTAAGGAGCAGAAACTCATAACGCGTCAGCGAGAGCGGCGTACCAAACCAGGCGATCTGCGCCGCCGGTTCATTGAGTTCAAAATGTCCGGTACGCACCACCGGCGACGGCGCAGCAAACTTTTTCACCCGGCGCAGCAGCGTGCGCACGCGGGCGCTCACTTCGCGCGGCGAGAACGGCTTGGCGACATAATCATCTGCGCCAATCTCCAGACCAAGCAATCGATCCACTTCATCGCTACGGGCAGTCAGGAAAAGAATCGGCAGCGCAGGATGGCGTTCCAGCAACTGCCGACACAGCTCAAAGCCGCTGATATCCGGTAGTCCCACATCGAGAATCACCGCATCCGGCCGTTGCTGACGCGCTTTTTCCAGCGCGGGCAGCCCACGAGCGAATAGCTCAACGGTAAACCCTTCCAGTTGCAGGGTGTAGATGAGCGTATCGGCGATTCCCTGTTCATCCTCGACTAACCAGACCTGCGGTTGCTGCATACTCTTTCCCTGTTATTGTCGCCACGGCATGACCGGCACCGCGCTGATGGCGTTCTTCGGCGACCCGTCGACCACTTTGTCGGAATAGGCCAGATACGCCAGCGTGTTGCGTTTCTCATCATAGAAACGCACGACCTGCAATGACTTAAATATCAATGAGGTGCGTTTTTTGAAAACCACCTCTCCCTGCGCCTTGCCGTTCTTAATTTTGTCGCTCAGTTCAATAGGCCCGACCTGCTGACAAGAGATGGCGGCGTCAGACGTATCTTCCGCCAGCCCCAATCCGCCTTTTATGCCGCCCGTTTTCGCCCGGCTAACATAGCACGTCACGTTTTTGACATCAGGATCGTCAAAAGCTTCCACCACGATTTTATGGTCAGGACCGAACATTTTAAATACCGTATCGACTGAACCAATTTGTTCCGCGCGGGCGCTCTGCCCCAGCAGCAACAAAATTGAGAAAAGTACTAAGCTCTTGTATTTCATATTGTTACCATTCATAAAAGTTACATTGCGTAATTATTAGACATTCTAAAATAAAATGGTTATAGATCACAGGATTAGAATAATTACCTGTCACGTTGCCTAAAAAAAGCATTTAAGCTCAAAAAAAACACTGAATGCTAAAAGAACAAAAAATGCTATTATCCTCTTACCTGATATCGGGTGCTCGTTGTTGAAAGGATGGGGATATTTTATGGATCAGGCTGGCATAATTCGCGACCTGTTAATCTGGCTGGAAGGTCATCTGGATCAGCCGCTGTCACTTGACAATGTGGCGGCAAAAGCAGGCTATTCCAAGTGGCACCTGCAGAGAATGTTTAAGGACGTGACGGGCCACGCCATTGGCGCTTACATCCGCGCCCGTCGTTTATCGAAATCAGCAGTGGCGCTGCGTTTGACCGCGCGTCCAATTCTGGATATTGCTCTTCAGTACCGCTTCGATTCTCAGCAAACCTTTACGCGCGCCTTTAAGAAACAGTTTTCCCAGACGCCAGCGCTGTATCGTCGCTCCTCGGAATGGAGCGCCTTTGGCATTCGCCCGCCATTACGGCTGGGCGAGTTTACCGTGCCGGAACATCAGTTCGTTACGCTGGAAGATACGCCGCTCCTTGGCGTCACGCAGAGCTATTCCTGCTCGCTGGAACAGATTTCCGACTTCCGCCACGAAATGCGCGTGCAATTCTGGCATGATTTCCTCGGTCACTCGCCAACTATTCCGCCTGTGCTTTATGGGCTTAATGAAACGCGCCCCAGCATGGAGAAAGACGATGAGCAGGAAGTATTCTATACCACCGCACTGCCGCAAGAGCAGGCCGATGGCTATGTTCAGTCGGCGCATCCTGTGCTGTTGCAGGGCGGTGAATACGTCATGTTCACCTATGAAGGGTTAGGAACCGGCGTGCAGGATTTTATCCTGACCGTTTACGGCACCTGTATGCCAATGCTGAATCTGACCCGTCGTAAAGGGCAGGATATAGAGCGATACTACCCGTCAGAAGATACCAAAACCGGCGATCGCCCTATCAACCTGCGCTGCGAATTTCTGATCCCGATTCGTCGTTAACGCTGTAGCTCATCCAATGCAGGGGCGTCCAGATGCGAAACGTCCCCTGCGGTTTCTACCACCCACCCAGACGCCAGCCACTGACTTTCCTGGTAATCGATGCGGGAAATAGAGCAGTTGCGCAAACGTAACCGGCGTTCCGCCCAGGCGGGTAGTCCCAGGATAGTACTGACCAGACAGCCCAACGCGATACCGTGACTGACCAATAAAGGTCGGCTGCCCTGCGGTAGCTCCAGACAGGACGCCAGCGCGGCATGAACGCGATCGCTCAACTCCTGCATCGATTCCCCACCGGGAATACGACCATCCTGCGTGCCGTTGACTAACTGACGACGCCAGCCCTCTTCTTCTTCCGTCAGCGAATCGATCTGGCGCTTTTCCAGCACGCCCATATCCAGCTCGCGCAGGCGGGAGTCAAAGGTAATATCACACCCGCACGCCTGGGCGATAATCTCCGCCGTGCGTTTTGTGCGGCCTAAATCGCTGCTGATGATATGGGTGATGCTGAGGCTGCGGGCGCGTTCTCCTACCTGCATGGCCTGCTGCTCGCCTTTTGCTGTCAGGGGACTGTCCGATTGGCCCTGAATACGTCGCTCGGCGTTCCACTGCGTTTCACCGTGGCGAACAAGGTATACCTGTAACATGTTTTTTTTCCGTTATACTGCGATAAATTTTTAAAACTGAGCTTAATTATGCACCAGGTTATCTCTGCGACCACCAATCCTGCCAAAATTCAGGCAATTCTACAGGCATTTGAAGAGATTTTCGGCGAAGGATCGTGCCATATTACGCCCGTCGCCGTCGAGAGCGGCGTACCGGAGCAGCCCTTCGGAAGCGAGGAAACGCGTGCTGGCGCACGAAATCGCGTGGATAATGCGCAACGCCTGCACCCACAAGCTGATTTCTGGGTAGCCATTGAAGCCGGAATTGACGATGACGCCACCTTCAGTTGGGTGGTGATTGATAACGGCGTTCAGCGCGGTGAAGCGCGATCGGCCACGCTACCGCTGCCCGCCGTCATTCTCGACAGAGTCCGCCAGGGAGAAGCGCTTGGCCCGGTGATGTCCCACTATACCGGTATTGACGAGATTGGTCGTAAAGAGGGCGCCATTGGCGTATTTACCGCCGGAAAATTAACGCGCTCCAGCGTTTACTACCAGGCGGTGATCCTGGCGCTCAGCCCGTTTCATAACGCGGTGTATCGATAATTATTTGCGCTATATTGTAAGCCTGATAAGCACAGCGCCATCAGGCATTTCGCGGCGATGTTGCCGGATGGCCGCTTCGCCTTATCCGGCCTACGAGCAAATCAGGCGCTTTTCAGCAGTATCTGCTCAAGCCAATGACGCAGTTCAACCGGCGCGGATTTCAGGCTGTTTGACCCGCGCGTGATGGTGGCGATGCCCGCCCCCAGCTCGGTTTTCAACTCGCGCTGGCTCATTTCGCCACGCAACAACTCCTCAATAATGCGCACGCGCGTTCCCAGCGCTTCACGCTCGTCCGGCGTAAGCATCAGTTGTAATAAAGGCAGATGCAGATCCTCTGCATATGCCTGACGGAGTAACTCCACAAAACGAAGCCACTCCTGATTACGTTGTTCGGCGATAGCCGATGAATAAGGGGAATGCTGGGTCATGTTATACCGCCGTTTGTACTGTTACACGAGTACAAATGATAACATAACCCGTCTGCATTAATACCGTCGCTGCCACTCAGAGTCGCTCATTAAGGACTCTTTCTGCCCCATAAAGTGGCGATAGTAAGCGTCATAGGCCAGAACGTTTTTCACGTAGCCGCGCGTTTCCGAAAAGGGAATGCTTTCGACAAACGCTACGGCATCGATACGCCCGGCGCTATTGCCAAGCCAGGTGCGCACGCGCCCCGGCCCGGCGTTATACGCCGCCGAGGCGAAAATACGGTTATTACCAAACTGCTGATAGACATACTGCAAATAGCTGGTGCCAATGTTGATGTTGGTCTCCGGCTCCAGCAGTTGACCGGGGCCGCGGTAGTCCGGAATCGAAAACATTTTCACCGTATGGGTGGCCGTTCCCGGCATAATCTGCATTAAGCCGCTGGCCCCTACCGGCGATTTTACTTTCGGGTTCCAGGCGCTCTCCTGGCGGGCAATCGCCATGGCATAGCTTTGTGAGATATCTTTTCCGCGGGTATAGCGGGTAAAAAGATCGTTATACGCCAGCGGGAAACGCTCCTCCAGATGATCCCACAGTTTTCCGGCGATCGTCGCCTGTACGCTCAGATCCCACCAGTGCTGGTTAAACGCATAGCGCGCCAGCTGCGCCTGTTCAGATTTACTACGGCTTTTTACCAGATTCGCCCATTCGCTGCGCGCCGTGTTATCCAGGTTCCAGTACATCAGCTCCCGTACACGCGCCATCTCCGGCCCCTGCGTCAACGCGCTGTTTACGTTGGCGGGCGCTTTATCGATTTTAAGCGTGTACTCTTCGCCTAAACGCTGCGCCGCGACCATCGGATAAAAACCGCGCTTCTGCATTAAAGCATGAAGGATCTCTTTCGCTTCGGCGTCACGACCGCGCTCCAGCAATAAATCCGCCTGCCAGTAACGCCACTCGTCTTTCTCTTTCGCCTCCATCGGCAGGCGGGCAAGCCAGGTATTGAGACCGCGACGATCGCCCATCCCCAGCGCCATACGCACGCGCCGCTCGATAAGCGACGTCGATTGCGAGCGCATAATCGCGTCATCGCGCCATTTCGCTTGCGCATCGGTCACATCGTTGCCCATCAGTCGCCAGGCAACGATATCGCGCAGCGCCTGCGTTTGTTCCTCATTAAGTTTCTGCGCCTGTACCAGCGAGGGGATCATCAGACGCGCATTTTCCGCGTCCTGGTAGGCGACGCTGGCAAACGCGACTTCCGCCATCTGGCGGGTAAAATCGGTGGCGCCGGTGGTGCGTGCGAAGGTCAACACGTTATTAGGGTCATTAGCCAGGGTAATGATCGCTGAGGCGATCGTTTGATATTCCGCCGGCATCTGTCCGGCCAGCACCGTAACCAACCCCGTATTCCCGGCTTTCATCGCCAGCCGAATACGTTCCAGATACGCCAGCGGGTCTTGCTTGCCGGAGGCCCGCCAAACGCTGAAAAGTTTATCGCAGGCATTCGGCTGACTTTTGCCGGTCAGCCAAAGGTCTTTCGCGCCCTGCCAGGCCGCTTCCGTTTGCCCGGTACTCCATTTCGCGTAGTAATAGTTACATTGCGCTTCCGTGGTGCCGGGTTTCTCCGGGCTAAACGCCAGCAAGCCGCGCCAGTCTTCACGACGCGCCAGCTCATTGACGAAGCGTGATTGCAGCGTACGCGCAGGCGGAAGCGTAGGATTGGCGCGCACAAACTGCGTGACAGCAATCGCCGGTTGGTTCATCAAATCGTCGGTGATCTTACGGTATTCCAGATACGGGTAGAGCGGATAATCTTTCAGACCCGGCATCATCTGCTCTACCACATCCATCTGGCGGTTGTCCCAGGCCTGCTTAATCTGCGCATAGCGGTTACGCTGCTCTTCCAGTGAGTCGGCCCGCGCGAGGTGACAAAAGGTCAGCAGGCATACGCTGGCGGCGACGAGACGCCAGACAAATGGTTTGGCTCTATCCACAAGCACTTCCTCAATTGTTATCCAATGCAGCATCATGCCGCGTAATGAATTTATGCTAACCAGTCATAGCCATTTGCGCCACGTTACGGACACTTTTTTACTTTTATTGCGAGTGCGATCTGCTGGCTGGGCTTAGGCAGGGAAAAAGGCTACACTTCGCCTTTGACATCTATTCACCATCACGATAAACATAGAGGCGAAGTCCAACGTGGCTCAATTCGTTTATACCATGCATCGTGTCGGCAAAGTGGTTCCGCCGAAACGTCATATTCTGAAAAACATCTCGCTGAGCTTCTTCCCTGGCGCCAAAATCGGCGTGCTGGGCCTTAACGGCGCCGGTAAGTCTACCCTGCTGCGCATCATGGCGGGGCTCGATAAAGATATCGAGGGCGAAGCGCGCCCGCAGCCCGGCATTAAGATTGGCTACCTGCCGCAGGAACCTCAGCTAAACCCGGAACACACGGTACGCGAGTCGATTGAAGAGGCCGTTTCGGAAGTGGTTAACGCCCTCAAACGTCTGGATGAAGTGTACGCGCTGTATGCCGATCCGGATGCCGACTTCGACAAGCTGGCCGCAGAGCAGGGCCGGCTTGAAGAGATTATCCAGGCGCACGACGGTCATAACCTGAACGTGCAGCTTGAGCGCGCTGCTGACGCTCTGCGTCTGCCGGACTGGGATGCCAAAGTCGAAAAACTGTCCGGCGGCGAGCGCCGCCGCGTGGCGCTGTGCCGTCTGTTGCTAGAAAAGCCAGATATGCTGCTGCTCGACGAACCCACCAACCACCTGGATGCCGAGTCTGTTGCGTGGCTGGAACGTTTCCTGCACGACTTCGAAGGCACCGTCGTGGCGATTACCCACGACCGTTACTTCCTCGATAACGTTGCCGGTTGGATTCTGGAACTTGACCGCGGCGAAGGTATTCCGTGGGAAGGCAACTACTCCTCCTGGCTGGAACAGAAAGATCAGCGTCTGGCGCAGGAAGCGTCTGCCGAAGCGGCGCGCCGTAAATCCATTGAGAAAGAGCTGGAGTGGGTGCGTCAGGGCGCGAAAGGCCGTCAGTCGAAAGGTAAGGCGCGTCTGGCTCGCTTTGAAGAACTGAACAGCGTTGAGTATCAGAAACGTAACGAAACCAACGAACTGTTTATTCCACCAGGACCGCGTCTGGGCGACAAAGTCATTGAAGTCAGCAACCTGCGTAAATCCTACGGCGACCGCGTACTGATCGATGACCTGAGTTTCTCGGTGCCGAAAGGCGCTATCGTCGGGATCATCGGGCCAAACGGTGCGGGTAAATCGACCTTGTTCCGCATGATGTCCGGTCAGGAGAAGCCTGATAGCGGCACCATTACGCTGGGTGAAACCGTCAAGCTGGCCTCGGTCGATCAGTTCCGCGACGCGATGGACAACAGCAAAACCGTCTGGGAAGAAGTGTCCGGCGGGCTGGATATCATGAAGATCGGCAACACTGAAATGCCAAGCCGCGCCTATGTAGGCCGCTTCAACTTCAAAGGCGTCGATCAGGGCAAACGCGTTGGCGAACTGTCCGGCGGTGAGCGCGGTCGTTTGCACCTGGCGAAACTGCTGCAGGTGGGCGGCAACGTCCTGCTGCTCGACGAACCGACGAACGACCTGGATATCGAAACCCTGCGCGCGCTGGAAAACGCCCTGCTGGAGTTCCCTGGCTGCGCGATGGTTATCTCGCACGACCGTTGGTTCCTTGACCGTATCGCCACCCACATCCTGGATTATCAGGACGAAGGTAAGGTGGAATTCTTCGAAGGCAACTTTACCGAATACGAAGAGTACAAGAAACGCACGCTGGGCGCCGAGGCGCTGGAGCCGAAGCGTATCAAGTACAAGCGTATTGCCAAATAAATGTCTGAATGCCGGGTGGCGCTTGCGCTTACCCGGCCTACAAACCCAGCGATTCCAGTACGTTGTGAAACTGTAGGCCTGATAAGACGCGGTAAGCGTCGCATCAGGCATTGGTTCTTATCCCTGCTCGCCCATCATCTCTTTCACCAGTTCCACACAGCGCAAAAAGCGGCCATCGTAATCAGCCTCTTTAACGTGAACGAACTCAATGTTGTTTTCTTTCAGCATCTCGACCAGCAGGTTCTGGAACGCTTTGCGATCCACTGAACTGCCCAGGCTTCGCAGTCCGTCAGCTATCCACGGCGTATTATTCTCCAGCAAAATCACCAGGTCGAAGCGATACTCGTCGATCAGCGCCTGGACAAAGGGATGCTCGCGCCCTTCGTATTTTTTGCAAAATGCCTGGGTGGTGACGAAATCGGTATCGATAAACGCCACTTTATTCGCATATTTTACTGCGAAATCAATATATTGCGCATGACCCAGCGCGATTTTATCGTAGTCGGAATACTGTAACGCCATCTCATCGCCGCCCAGATGCGAAAAGACATAGTCGCGGCCATATTCCCAGGCGCTGGTGGTATTAAAAATATTGGCGAGCTTATTGACCAGCGTAGACTTGCCGCTTGATTCCCCGCCCAGAATCGCGACGGTACGCACGAAAAACGGCTTCACTTCGGTAGGAATATATTCCCAGTAACGAAACGGATTTTCGCGGATTTGCGCCCCGCTGATATTCATAAACGTGCGTTCAGGATCGACCAGCACCGTCTCAATCCCTAAATGCTCAAGGTACTGCGGCGCATCAGCCTCTTCGGAAGTGTAGATCCAGCTCGGCTGTATTCCCTTCTCTGCCATAAACGCTTTAATGCCGTTGCTCCAGACGTCCCAGCCATGCGGATAAGGCTCCATCCCCTCTTCATTAAAGGCGTGGATGCGAATATTTTTTTGGTATTTGAAGGTTTGCAGCAACCAGCGCAGGCGATCCGACACGGTGGGCTGCTGCGACATGGCGCTATCCTCAAACAGCCCGCGGTCGCGCGTATCGTCATATCCCATAATGATATGCAACTCATCCACCTGGCTACAGGCGCGCTGGATCAAGTAGATGTGTCCGGTATGCAATGGATAAAATTTACCGAACACCACGCCAATGTTTTTCTGTCGGCGGGGAAACTCCAGCCCGAGAAAACGGTGTAGCGCCTCCAGTTTTTGCGCGCTGGGGCTTTTGATTTTGGCGTTAAGTAACTGACTCAGATACCCCTTGGTCATACCGCTGGCGTCAGCCACCTGTTGCAGAGTGCAACCTTGCTGCTTAATCGCGGTTTTGAGATAGTCGAACGATGACACAAGAGCCTCCTGCTGGAAAAATCGCATAACACTGCCTGACGGCGCTTCGCTTATCAGGCCTACAACATCAATCCGTATCAATCCGTAGGCCGGATAAGACACATTGCATCGCCATCCGGCAAATTATACAACATCACTACATACAGAGAATTATAAGTCGTCAAACACGCTTAACGCATCTGCGAGCTTTTTAACACCGAACACCTGCATTCCTTCCGGCGGCTTTTTCGGTACGTTGGCGGCAGGCACAATCGCCCGACGAAAGCCGTGTTTCGCCGCCTCGGAAATACGCTCCTGCCCGCTCGGCACCGGACGAATCTCGCCTGCCAGCCCCACTTCGCCAAACACCACCAGATCCTGCGGCAACGGCCTGTCACGCAGGCTGGAGACCATCGCCAGCAGTAAAGCCAGATCCGCGCTGGTTTCGGTGACTTTCACGCCGCCGACCACGTTAACGAAGACGTCCTGATCCGACATTTGCAGACCGCCGTGTCGGTGTAGCACCGCCAGCAGGATTGCCAGACGGTTTTGTTCCAGACCGACCGCCACGCGTCTGGGGTTCGCCATCATCGAGTGATCGACCAGCGCCTGAATCTCCACCAGCAACGGTCGCGTGCCTTCCCAGACGACCATCACTGAACTGCCGGAAGTGACCTCATCGCCACGGCTTAAAAAGATGGCGGACGGATTGCTCACTTCGCGCAACCCCTGTTCGGTCATGGCGAAGACGCCCAGCTCATTGACTGCGCCAAAGCGGTTTTTGTGGCTGCGCAGCGTGCGAAAACGAGAATCGGCGTCGCCGTCGAGCAATACTGAGCAATCGATACAGTGTTCCAGCACTTTCGGCCCGGCCAGCGACCCGTCTTTGGTGACGTGGCCGACCATCACGATCGCCACGCCGCGCGTTTTGGCGAAGCGCGTCAGGTAGGCTGCCGTTTCGCGGACCTGGGCGACACTGCCCGGCGACGACTGGATGTCCGCCATATGCATCACCTGTATGGAGTCGATCACCATCAGTTTCGGCTGTTCTTCTTCCGCTATCAGGCAGATCTGCTCGATGCTGGTTTCGGAGAGCATATTCAGATTAGCGGTCGGCAGGCCGAGACGGTGCGCGCGCATCGCCACCTGCTGTAGCGATTCTTCGCCGGTGACGTACAGCGTTTTCATCTGCTCGGCGAGCTTGCACAGCGTTTGCAGCAGCAACGTCGATTTGCCCGCGCCGGGGTTACCGCCAATCAAAATGGCGCTGCCGGGTACCACTCCGCCGCCCAGCACACGGTCAAACTCTTTAAAACCGGTAGAAAAGCGCGGCAGTTCCTCAAGACTGATGTCAGACAGTTTCTGCACTTTTGATACGCCCGCACTGCCGGCGTATCCGCTCAGACGTTCGTTACGCGCCACCGTCGGCGACGCGGCAAGGCGCACCTCGGTAATGGTGTTCCAGGCCTGGCAGGCGCTGCACTGCCCCTGCCAGCGTGGGTAATCGGCACCACATTCATTACAAACAAAGGCGCGTTTGGGAGCTTTTGCCACGTTTTACCTCTTTCGTTAACGCTGTTGCCGGATGGCGCTGGCGCTTATCCGGCCTACGGTCGCCTTGCCATTGGGCAGGTTAATCATTTCTGGTTCATGCTGCCGGAGAGAATGCAAAACACGCCCATCAGGTCAGCGTGGCGGATCGTAATCTCCGTCTTTTCGTTTACTTTTGGCTTGGCATGGAAGGCAATACCTAACCCTGCCGCTTTGATCATTGGCAGATCGTTAGCGCCGTCGCCAATCGCCACCGTCTGCGCCAGCGGGATGTCATGCTCTTGCGCCAGACGAAGCAAGGTATTGGCTTTATACTCAGCATCCACAATATCGCCGATAACGTGACCGGTAAATTTACCGTCCATGATCTCCAGCTCATTGGCGACCGCCGCCATCAGGCGTAGCTGGTCACACAGATAGTCGGCGAAGAAAGTGAAGCCGCCGGAGGCGATAGCGATTTTCCAGCCGAGCGCTTCCAGTTTTAGCACCAACTGCGTTAATCCTGGCGTTAGCGGCAGATTCCCGCGCACCTGGCGCAAAATATCGGCATCCGCGCCTTTCAGCGTCGCCACGCGGCTGCGCAGACTGGCGGTAAAATCAAGCTCGCCGCGCATCGCGCGCTCCGTCACTTCAGCCACCTTCTCACCGGTACCAGCCAGCTTCGCGATTTCATCGATACACTCAATTTGGATCGCCGTGGAATCCATATCCATCACCAGCAGCCCCGGCGTGCGCAGATGCGGAATTTTACCCAGCGGCGCGACATCCAGCTGCGCCTCATGCGCCAGCCGCGTCGCACGCGGCGTCAGCGACCCCGCCAGACGAATGACCTGATAATCCTCCACGCACCAAGCGGCGACAATCACCATTGCGGCGCCCAGTTTGGTCTGATATTGAGTTAAACGCTGCTTATCCAGCCCGCGTCCATACAGCAGCCAACCGCTGCGGCCTGCATGGTAATCCAGAGGCATCACCTCGTCGCCGCTTAAAGAAAGAGGCAAACTAGGCCATAAAGAGACATCTTCAGGCAGATCGCACCAGGTAATGTTAGGCATTAAAGCTCCTGTAAATCGTTCAGGCCGGTAACCGCCCCGCGGAAAATAACGCATGAGGCTACCTTGTAACCATCGCTTCTGGCAACATTAAGCCTCAAATTTTCAGCAGGTGGAATATGGCTCGCGCAAAACTGAAATTTCGGCTGCATCGTGCAGTCATTGTATTGTTCTGTCTCACACTGCTCGTCGCGCTCATGCAGGGCGCGTCCTGGTTTAGTCAAAACCACCAGCGACAGCGCAATCCGCAGCTGGAAGAGCTGGCCCGCACGCTGGCGCGCCAGGTGACGCTCAACATCGCCCCGCTGATGCGCAGCGAAACACCGGATGAAAATCGCATCAACGCCGTGCTGCGTCAGCTCACGCAAGAGAGCCGTATTCTGGATGCCGGCGTCTATGATGAACAGGGCGATCTTATTACTCGCGCTGGCGAAAGCGTCAATGTGCGCGACAGGCTGGCGCTGGATGGCAAAAAAGCGGGCAGCTATTTTAACCAACAAATTGTCGAGCCTATCCAGGGGAAAAACGGCCCATTGGGCTACCTGCGTCTAACGCTGGATACCCACACGCTGGCCACCGAAGCAAAGCAGGTCGATAATACCACCAACATTCTACGCCTGATGCTGCTACTCTCGCTGGCGATAGGCGTGGTGCTGACGCGCACCTTGCTACAAGGTAAACGCACCCGCTGGCAGCAGTCGCCCTTCCTGCTAACGGCCAGCAAGCCTGTTCCGGAAGAGGAAGAGCGTGAGGAAAAAGAGTAAAATGACGGCTTAATAAAGGTAAGGAAAACCACTATGACAACATTACGCCTGCTTATTTCTGACTCTTACGATCCCTGGTTTAACCTGGCGGTCGAGGAGTGCATTTTCCGCCAGATGCCCGCCACCCAGCGCGTGCTGTTCCTGTGGCGCAACGCGGATACGGTGGTCATTGGACGCGCGCAAAACCCGTGGAAAGAGTGTAATACGCGGCGTATGGAAGAAGATAATGTCCGTCTGGCCCGCCGTAGCAGCGGCGGCGGCGCGGTATTCCATGACCTCGGTAATACCTGCTTTACCTTTATGGCTGGTAAACCGGAATACGATAAAACCATCTCCACCCATATTGTGCTCGCGGCGCTGAATTCGCTGGGGGTCATGGCCGATGCTTCGGGACGCAACGATCTGGTCGTAAAAACGCCGGACGGCGATCGCAAAGTCTCCGGTTCAGCCTATCGCGAAACCAAAGATCGCGGCTTCCATCACGGTACGCTGCTGCTGAATGCAGACCTCAGCCGTCTGGCAAACTATCTGAATCCCGATAAAAAGAAACTTGCGGCGAAAGGAATCACCTCCGTTCGCTCCCGCGTGGCCAATCTTACCGAGCTATTACCGGGTATCACTCATGAACAGGTCTGCCAGGCGGTGACGGAAGCCTTTTTCGCCCATTACGGCGAACGCGTCGACGCGGAAGTGATCTCACCGGATAAAACGCCGGATCTACCGAATTTTGCCGAAACCTTTGCGCGCCAGAGCAGTTGGGAGTGGAATTTCGGCCAGGCACCGGCGTTCAGCCATCTGCTGGACGAGCATTTCACCTGGGGCGGCGTCGAGCTGCATTTTGACGTCGAGAAAGGTGTGATTACCCGCGCACAGGTGTTTACCGATAGCCTGAACCCGGCACCGCTGGAAGCGCTGGCGGGGCGACTGCAAGGGTGTCAGTATCGGGCGGATGTGTTGGAGCAGGCCTGCGAATCTTTAATTGCTGAATTCCCGGCTCAGAAAGGTGAGCTGCGGGAACTGGCTGCGTGGATGGCTCAAGCTGTACGCTAAGCGTCTACGCCAGCCGCCCGATGGTCTGCGCGGCTAACTTCAATTTTCCCACCATCGCGCGGGCAATCTCCTGAAAGCCCGCGCTGATGCGTTTATCATCAGCGACCAGCACCCAAAAGCGCTCGGCCAACGGCAAGGCAAATTCCCACGCTTTCTTATCGATTGTGGCCTCCACACGAATGTCGACAGGCGCGTAGCGCAACATGCCCGATGCCGCCGGAGCGTAAGCCATCGGCAACATATCATAGACAGGCGCGAGCGCCATCGGGGCATCGGAGTAATAAAACGAGAGGTTACCCGCATGCATATCGCTGTTGGCGATAAGCCGACCAAACGCCCAAATTTTCTCAATTTGCTGATGGGCAACAGCATCTATAATGCCCTGCCCGGCAAGCCGATGCGTGACCACCGGCCAGATGCCTGGCGAAGATGCATACTCGCCTTGCAACGCCTCCAGGGAAACAATTTGCCGACGACCACGTATCCCGGTGCAGTCGAAGCGAATGCTTTCCAGAAAGACCTGTCCTCCCTCGCTGCAAATAGCCGTGGCTAAGCTGGCGTTGATGCTGGCGGCAGAAAGCACGGCTAATGCGATGGACTCGGCAATCAAGAGGTCGCTCCAGCGTTCAGAAACGGCGTTCCTTTCACGCGCACTGAATTTCACCAGTACGTTCTGATTGCCCCATCTTGTTTCTGCAAAACAGGCAAATTTAGGCTGCTCACCACCAGCTGAAGAGCCAATGACCTCACCTGCGAGCGCGTCTTCCGCCAGCTGCTGATAGCGATTGAGTTTTTCGGACTGCGTAATCGCCGTCGCATCCGGCGCGGTCACCCAACGCTGGTAATTCTCCTCACCCACGATCCAGCCGCCCGCATTTTCACCCTGATACGCCCGCAGCGCATACAGGACTTCATCCTCTTGCCACAACCGGATGTCATCAGGCAGATGCGCATACCCAGCCACGGCCCTTCCCCAAGCTCGCCCAAGGAATCCCTGTGGCCTAAGATCGGTCAGATACCATGGCAGGCTGTCAAACCATTGCCATTCACCTGTATCAAGCGCAACCAGGCAACTCCCCTGAGGCCAACACGGATAAAGAACGCCAAACTTAGCGGCCTGTCCTTGTGCATTGACCTGCCAGAGGGGAAAGGCCGCGACGCCGCGAACAGGCCGAACAAGCGCGTAGCGCGTAGCACGAGCTTTACCAAACTGGATGACGTCCTGATGCGCGGAAACCAGACGAGAGAACGTCGCCTGACTAACGGCCAGCGATGATCTTAATTCAGCGGCGGAACTCGGCCCCTGTAAGAGCAAATCGATTAATGCGCTCATAGATGAATAGATTAATGAATAGATACTTGAATGGATTTAAGGACACAGCCCTTTGATTGTCAATACAAACAAAGAAAGAGAGAGAGGAAAGATGAATAGATTATCAGAAGAGAGTGGATATAACGCTGGCATTACCCGGACCAGGCCTTGACGCACCTGGTCCGGGTCGATTTGCTGCTTACTCCTGGTCGCCCAGCAGCACGGATTCCAGTGCGATTTTGATCATGTCGTTGAAGGTCGTCTGACGCTCAGCGGCTGTGGTCTGCTCGTGGGTACGGATGTGGTCGGACACGGTGCAGATGGTCAGCGCTTTCGCGCCAAATTCAGCCGCAACGCCGTAGATGCCCGCTGCTTCCATCTCCACGCCCAGTACGCCGTATTTTTCCATCACGTCGAACATTTCGCCGTCCGGAGAGTAGAACAGGTCTGCGGAGAACAGGTTGCCCACGCGCGCGTCTACGCCCAGCGCTTTTGCCGCGTCAACCGCGTTACGTACCATGTCGAAGTCAGCGATAGCCGCGAAGTCATGATCTTTAAAACGGATACGGTTCACTTTGGAGTCGGTGCAGGCACCCATACCGATCACCACGTCGCGCAGTTTGACGTCCATGCGCACAGCGCCGCAGGAGCCGACGCGAATGATTTTCTTCACGCCGAAATCGGTGATCAGCTCTTTGGTGTAGATGGAGCAGGACGGGATACCCATACCGTGGCCCATCACGGAGATCTTACGGCCTTTGTAAGTCCCGGTGAAACCTAACATGCCGCGAACGTTGTTCACTTCGCGAACATCTTCGAGGAAAGTCTCAGCAATGTGCTTCGCGCGCAGCGGGTCGCCCGGCATCAATACGACGTCAGCGAAATCCCCCATTTCTGCATTAATATGTGGAGTTGCCATCTTCAGTTCCCTTTAAATTTGTTGTTATTGCCTGATGGCGGCTACGCCTTATCAGGCCTACAAAACATGTGTAAAAACAGTGAAATACCCTAAGGATTTCGCGTTATAGGAAGGCGACGAATTCGTGAATCCCCGGGAGCATAGATGAACTATGTGACCGGGGTGAGCGAATGAAGTCAACGCATCTACAGCGCGAAAGACAACAGGTATCACAGCATGTTTTTACCGTAGTCCATCGGCGATGTACCAAAGTAGGTCGCCAGCGTCTGGCCGATATCCGCGAAGGTTTCACGGTGACCTAAAGAGCCAGGTTTGACTTTTGGACCGTAGATCAGCACCGGAATGTGCTCACGGGTATGGTCAGTACCGGTCCAGCTCGGGTCACAGCCGTGGTCAGCGGTCAGGATCAGAATGTCATCTTCACCCACCAGCTCCATCAGCTCCGGCAGACGGCGGTCAAACAGCTCCAGGCCTGCGGCGTAGCCCGCGATGTCGCGACGGTGGCCCCAGGAAGAGTCGAAGTCGACGAAGTTAGTGAAGACGATGGTTTTATCGCCCGCTTCTTTCATCTCTTTGAGGGTCGCGTCGAACAGCGCGTCCAGACCGGTCGCTTTCACTTTCTTAGTGATGCCGCAGTTGGCGTAGATGTCGGCAATCTTACCGACGGACACCACGTGGCCCTGTTTTTCATCGACCAGTTTCTGCAGCACAGTCGGCGCTGGCGGTTCTACGGCCAGGTCGTGACGGTTGCCGGTACGCTGGAAGTTACCGGCCTTGTCGCCGATAAACGGACGCGCGATCACGCGGCCAATGTTGTAGCCGCCTTCGGTCAGCTCTTCACGGGCGATTTCGCACAACTCGTAGAGTTTATCCAGGCCAAAGGTCTCTTCGTGGCAGGCAATCTGGAACACGGAGTCAGCGGAGGTGTAGAAAATCGGCTTGCCGGTTTTCATGTGCTCTTCGCCGAGCTGGTCCAGAATAACGGTGCCGGAAGAGTGGCAGTTACCGAGATAGCCCGGCAGGTTGGCGCGTTTCACCAGCTTATCCAGCAGTTCCTGCGGGAAGCTGTTTTCGTGGTCGCTGAAATAGCCCCAGTCGAACAGTACCGGCACACCGGCGATTTCCCAGTGGCCTGACGGCGTATCTTTGCCGGAGGACAGTTCGTGCGCCCATGCGTATGCGCCAATAACGTCCGCGTTGCCGTCCATGCCGGCGGCAATTTTACCGGTAGAGCCTTCATGCGCTTTCACCAGCCCCAGACGAGTCAGGTTAGGCAGATTCAACGGGCCCTTACGGCCATTGTCAGCTTCGCCATTGGCGCAAGCTTCTGCGATGTGGCCCAGAGTGTCGGAACCTACGTCGCCAAAACGATCCGCGTCTTCAGTAGCGCCGATGCCGAATGAGTCCAGCACCATAATAAATGCACGTTTCATATCTTCTCCGTACTTAGTGCTTCAAAAATAATTGATCAGATCAGTATACAACTATTCAGTAATTCGACGATAGACCGAAGGTGTGCTTACTGGCGCTTTATCGTCAAGGATAATTGCCGCTTTGACGGCCTTCGCCGCTTCCTGCCAACTGGCTTCGTCTTTGGCATGAATCACCGCCAGCGGGCGCTGCCCGTCGATGCTGTCGCCCAGACGGGCCATGTCGGTAAAGCCAACGCTGTAATCAATGGTATCAGACGCCTGACGACGGCCGCCGCCCATCGAGACGACCGCCATCCCCAGCGCACGCGTATCCATTGCGCTGATAAACCCTTCGGTATCAGCATATACCGCTTTGCTCAACATGGCGGTCGGCAGGTATTTATCGTAGTTCTCAACGAAATCGCTCGGCCCTTTCTGCGCGGCCACCATACGACCAAAGACTTCTGCCGCTTTACCGTTATCCAGCACCGCCTGCAGTTTGGTACGCGCTTCGGCGTCGTCTTTCGCCAACTGACCGGAGATCAGCATCTCCACGCATAGCGCCATGGTAACGTCAAACAAGCGCGGATTGCGGTATTCACCGGTCAGGAACTGCACGGCTTCACGCACTTCCACCGCGTTACCGGCGCTTGAAGCCAGCACCTGGTTCATATCGGTTAACAACGCCGTAGTGCGAACTCCCGCGCCATTTGCCACGCCGACAATCGCTTCAGCAAGGGCTTCAGAAAGTTCATAGGTTGGCATAAACGCGCCGCTGCCGACTTTTACGTCCATTACCAGCGCATCCAGCCCTTCGGCCAGTTTCTTGGCGAGGATGGAGCCGGTGATCAGCGGAATAGAGTCCACCGTCGCGGTAATATCGCGGGTGGCGTAAAAACGTTTGTCCGCCGGTGCAAGCGAGCTGGTTTGCCCAATAATCGCCACACCCACGTCTTGAATAATTTCGCGGAAACGGTTGTCGTCCGGGAAGATATCGAAGCCCGGGATCGCTTCCAGTTTGTCGAGCGTACCGCCGGTATGTCCGAGGCCGCGACCGGAGATCATCGGCACATAACCGCCGCAGGCCGCTACCATTGGCCCCAACATCAGAGACGTCACGTCCCCTACGCCGCCGGTCGAATGCTTATCGACAATCGGGCCATTGAGATTCAGGCTTTTCCAGTCAAGGACAGTACCGGAATCCCGCATCGCCATGGTCAGCGAAACACGCTCCGGCATGGTCATATCGTGGAAGAAGATGGTCATCGCCAGGGCGGCAATCTGCCCTTCAGAGATAGTATTGTCACGAATACCATTGATAAAGAAACGAATTTCTTCGTCACTCAACGCATGACCATCACGCTTTTTACGAATAATTTCTTGTGCGAGAAACACGGTACCCTCCTGAGGGAAAAGAGTAGAAGGCTTACATCGCCGGATGGCGGTTAACGCCTTATCCGGCCTACAGGCCTGGATTTGTAGGCCGGATAAGCGCAGCGCCATCCGGCAAATCAGAGCTTAGTAGCTGCTGGCGCTCTTACCGTCGCCGTGACCCAGCGCTTTCAGCAGGCTTGCCAGCAGGCTGGATGCGCCAAAGCGGTAGTGACGAGAATCTGCCCAGTCAGCGCCAAACAGTTCGTCTGCAATCGCGAGGAATTTCTGCGCGTCTTCCGCCGTACGTACGCCGCCCGCCGGTTTGAAGCCAACGGTTTTGGAAACGCCCATGTCGCGGATCACTTCCATCATGATGCGCGCGCTTTCCGGCGTAGCGTTTACCGGCACTTTACCGGTAGAGGTTTTGATGAAATCCGCACCGGCTTTAATGGAGATTTCAGAGGCTTTACGAATCAGCGCCTCTTCTTTCAGCTCGCCGGTTTCGATGATCACTTTCAGCAATACGTTCGCTGCGGCACAAGCGTCTTTACAGGCTTTTACCAGGTCAAAACCCACCTGCTCGTTACCGGCGATCAACGCACGGTACGGGAATACCACGTCCACTTCGTCAGCGCCGTAGGCGATCGCCGCACGGGTTTCCGCCAGAGCAATATCGATGTCATCATTGCCATGCGGGAAGTTAGTCACCGTTGCAATGCGGATGTCCGGCGTACCTTGTTCTTTCAGAGTTTTACGCGCAATCGGGATAAAACGCGGGTAAATACAAATCGCCGCCGTATTCCCGACCGGAGTTTTTGCCTGATGACACAACGCGATCACTTTTTCATTGGTGTCGTCATCGTTCAGAGTGGTCAGATCCATCAGTTTGAGCGCACGCAGGCTGCTTGCTTTTAAATCAGTCATGACATTCTCCAACGGCATTGCCGTATAAAATTTCACCTTGCGAGTCTGTTAATATTCTAACATTCACTCGCGATTACACTTCGATATACATCACAGTTAATGAAAACTACGTACAAATTTGCATTACTGTAATGAGATCTGAATCAAATTATCCCGCCGTCACCGCCTGTTCTTCGAGCGATAAGCGCATCAGGATCAAAGTCGGTTTGCCGCCATTTTCTACAATAGCGCATCGTCCCGGCATAAAGAGGAAACGAAGATGCCTGCCTCATGCGAAACTGCGCTCCAGCAGCGTTGCCAGCAAATTGTGACCAGCCCGGTGCTCACGCCTGAACAAAAACGCCATTTTCTGGCGCTGGAAGCTGAAAACGCCCTGCCTTATCCCACCCTGCCGGAAGATGCCCGCCAGGCGCTGGATGAAGGCGTCATTTGCGATATGTTTGAGGGGCACGCCCCCTTCAAACCGCGCTACGTGTTGCCCGATTACGCCCGATTTCTGGCTAACGGTTCACAGTGCCTGGAACTGGAAGGCGCGAAAGATCTGGATGATGCGTTATCCCTACTCACCATTCTGTATCATCACGTTCCTTCCGTGACGTCCATGCCGGTTTATCTCGGCCAGCTTGATGCGTTGCTGCAACCGTATGTTAGAATTCTAACACAAGATGCGATCGATATTCGAATAAAACGTTTCTGGCGTTATCTCGACAGAACGCTGCCAGACGCCTTTATGCATGCCAATATTGGCCCTGCCGATACGCCTGTCACACGAGCGATTTTGCGCGCCGATGCCGAGCTAAAGCAGGTGGCGCCTAACCTGACGTTTATCTACGATGCGGAAATTACGCCGGACGATCTGCTGCTGGAGGTCGCCAAAAACATTTGCGAATGCAGTAAGCCACACATTTCCAACGGCCCTGTAAATGATAAAATTTTCACAAAAGGTCATTATGGCATCGTCAGTTGTTATAACTCGCTACCGCTTGGCGGCGGCGGCAGTACGCTGGTACGTCTCAACCTGAAAGCCGTGGCAGAACGCAGTACGTCTGTCGATGACTTCTTTTCACGTACGCTACCGCACTACTGCCGACAGCAGATCGCCATCATTAATTCACGATGTGAATTCCTCTATGAAAAGTCACATTTCTTTGAGAATAGCTTTCTTGTACAGGAAGGTTTGATCGATCCCGAACGTTTTGCGCCGATGTTCGGTATGTACGGGCTGGCGGAAGCCGTGAACCTGCTGTGCGAAAACGCGGGCCTGAACGCCTGTTATGGCAAAAATGAAACGGCGAACGAGCTGGGCTACCGTATCAGCGCCCAACTGGCGGATTTCGTCGAAAATACGCCAGTGAAGTATGGCTGGAAGCAACGGGCGCTGCTCCATGCCCAGTCTGGCATCAGTTCCGATATTGGCACTACGCCGGGCGCACGTCTGCCGTATGGCGATGAACCGGACCCTATCACCCATTTGCAAACCGTCGCGCCGCACCATGCCTTTTATCATGCCGGGATCAGCGACATTCTGACGCTGGACGAAACCATCAAGCGTAATCCGCAGGCGCTGGTTCAGCTTTGTCTTGGCGCGTTCAAAGCCGGGATTCGGGAATTTACCGCCAATGTCAGCGGCAACGATCTGGTGCGCGTCACCGGTTATATGGTGCGCCTGTCGGATCTGGCGAAATTTCGCGCCGAAGGCTCGCGCACGAATACCACCTGGCTGGGAGAAGAAGCCGCACGTAATACCCGCATCCTGGAACGACAGCCACGCGTAGTCAGCCATGAACAACAGATGCGCTTTAGTCAGTAAGATCATTGCGTTTTCCTGCGTCGATGGGCCAGGCAGCCGCCTGGCATTATTCTTACAGGGCTGCAATTTGCGCTGCAAGAATTGCCATAACCCGTGGACGATGGGACGCTGTAACGACTGCGGGGAATGCGTATCGCAGTGTCCGCACCACGCCCTCAGCGTTGATGGCGGGAAAGTGGTATGGCGGTCGGACGTCTGCGAGCAGTGCGATACCTGCCTGAAAATGTGCCCACAGCAGGCAACGCCAATGGCGCAGACCATGAGCGTTGACGATGTGCTGCGTCATATTCGTAAAGCATCGCTGTTTATTGAAGGTATTACCGTCAGCGGCGGAGAGGCGACCACGCAATTACCGTTTATTGTGGCGCTATTTACGGCGATCAAAGCCGATCCGCAGTTACAACGGCTGACCTGTCTGGTGGACAGTAATGGTCAGTTAAGCGAGACCGGCTGGCAGAAACTACTGCCGGTTTGCGACGGCGTAATGCTCGATCTGAAAGCCTGGAAGAGCGAGTGTCATCACCGTCTGACCGGACGTGATAACACGCATATTAAGCACAGTATCCGCTTTCTTGCTGCGCGGGGAAAACTGGCGGAGCTGCGGTTGCTGGTTATCCCGGGTCAGGTGGACTATGCGGCGCATATCGATTCACTGGCGGCGTTTATTACTTCGCTGGGCGAGGTTCCGGTGCGTTTGAATGCCTTTCATGCGCACGGTGTCTATGGCGAAGCGAAAGCTTGGCCAGGCGCGACGCCGCAAGAGGTGGAACGGCTGGCTGACGGATTGCGCGCGCGTGGGGTGGCGAAGCTGATTTTGCCGGCGCTATATTTGTAAGCGTCGCCTGCCGGACGGCGGCTGCGATGCCATCAGAGCCGAAACAAGGTAATGGTATTGCGATACAGCGTATCGGCTATCACCTCTGCGGGCTCCGGACGTAATTCGCAGAGCGCATCAAATACGCGCGCCGCCTGCTCCGGGCGGTTCGGCTGCCCCTGAAACCCCTTTAGCGGCATATCCGGCGCATCGGTCTCCAGCAACAGCGCGTCCAGCGGCAACCGCGCCATAACATCACGGGTTTTACTGGCGCGCGGGTAGGTGATGGTGCCGCCGACGCCGATTTTATAGCCCAGTCGCACAAAGCGTTCGGCCTGCTGCAGACTGCCGGCAAAACCATGCACCACACCGGTTCGCGGCAGATCCTGGCGCTTTAAGTGCATCGCCAGTTTGTCATGCGTGCGCCGCGAGTGCAGGATCACCGGCAGATCGTAGCGTTTTGCCAGTTGCAGTTGCGCGTCTAAAAATCGCTCTTGCCTGGCGAACTGCGGGTCGTCGCGATAAAGATCGAGCCCGATCTCGCCTACCGCCACGACGTTCTGTTGCTGCGCCAGCGCTTGTTGCAGCTTATCAGGATCGTCATCGGCATGACGCTCAATCACAATGGGGTGCAATCCCAGCGCAGCATAAAGCGACGGGAAACGCGCCGCCAGCGCCAGCACGCGGGGAAAGTGCGCCGCCTCGGTCGCCGGCACGATGATTTTTTCAACGCCCGCCTCACAGGCACGCTGAATACTGGCGCGCTCATCGCCCGTAAAGGGCGGGAAATCAAAATGGCAGTGTGTATCGATAAAGCGCCAGCTCACGCCAGATCCTCGTCGGTAAAGGTGGTGTCGTTTGCCTGCGGCGCGCTAATGACCTCCGCCACATGCGTATCATTGGCCACCGGCGCCGGAGGCACGACCACCGTTTCCGGCACGGCAATCCGCGACGTATGGCGCAAGAGAGGCGGCGTTGCGGTGAGCAATTTACCAACGGTGGCAAGGAAATAACGCCCGCATAATCGCCCGGTTTTGTAATCCTCACGCAGCGCCGGGATACGGCTGCCCAGCGCCATGCTGTGCAGAGGTTTCGGCGGATAAATTTCAATGATCCGCAGCTTACCCGGCGGCTTTTCAATAAATTGTTGGATCGCGCTGTAGGACGTTTCATGATGCTGCACCAGGTTGACCAACGGCTGTAGACTGCTCTCCCCCAGCCAGCGCTCCATACGCTTAAACCACTGCGGCGTGTAATACATTTGCGAGGGTACGGTGCGGATCACCACAATGGTTTTCGCCCCTCGCTTTGCCGCCTCCTGAACCGGAATGGCGTCGCTAATGCCACCGTCCAGATAGTTGATGCCCTCTAACGTAACGCCGGTACGGTAGAAACCCGGTATGGCGCTGGAGGCGCGAATGATATCAAGCCAGTTTTGTTTTGTCGGCGAAAAATAGCCCGGCGTGTAATCATCCCCCCGGCAGGCGCACATATAAAAGGATTTTCCGCTGTCGAACAGGCGCGCTGCGGTATCCATTTGCAGCGGCATCCGGGCGGCGGTGGATTCCACCAGCCAGTCGAGGTCAATAAGGTTTCCTCCGCGTACAAATCGCAGCGGATCAAAAAATTCGCGCCTGGTGGTATAGCGCATAATGACTTCACGCCCGTAGCCGGGCTGGTTGCAGAGATACGCCGAGAGATTTTGCGCACCGGCTGATGTGCCGAAGTAGAGATGGAAAGGATTAAACTGCGCACGCATAAACTCATCCAGCACGCCTGCGGTAAAGATACCCCGCTGCCCCCCGCCCTCACAGACCAGCGCCATACGGCCTGGCCGGAACGGTGTTAATGATAACGGCGCAATATTGCCGAGCGTAACCGGTATTCGCTGGCCCACCTCTGCCTTCCTGTTTTTCATTTTTTTCCAGGCTGACAAGGTAACGCAAAACGTTAACGGCTAAAACTGTAAAAGCCAGTCCGCTGGACTGGCTTGATAGCAATATATCTTTACAGATGCCTGCTAGGGTCGTTTACGGCCCATGAACAGGCTGACCAGGAAGAGCACGATCCCGACGACGAAGACGATTTTCGCCGCGCCGGCAGCCGTACCAGCCAGTCCACCAAAACCCAATGCGGCGGCAATTAACGCGATAACCAGAAATATAATGCCCCAACGAAACATAAGCCTCTCCTTTACCATAGTTAATGTCGACCCTAAATATGAGCGCTCAGGCTACTCATTCGCGATATTTTTAGTGTGGTGCACATTACGCCTCCCGACAAACGTCGGGAGGACGAATTACGACGAATTACTGAACTTTCAGATCGTTTTTAACACTTTTTACGCCATCAACGGCTTTCGCGATGCTTTCAGCGCGGTCGCTTTGTTCCTGAGTTTCAACGGTACCGGAGAGCTGTACGACGCCATCGGTCGTTTCCACTTTCACTTTACGGGAAGGGACGAGATCGTCCGCCAGCAACTTGGCTTTGACTTCACTGGTCGTGGCCGTATCGCCGGCATAACCTTTCACGGAACCTTCTTTATTGTCGCGAACGTGAAGTTTGTCGCTAACGGAGGTCACGCCTTCTACGCCTTTCGCCACTTTCACGGCGGCTTCAGCCTGCGCCAGGCTTTCTACAAAGCCGCTCAGGGTGACGACTTTCTGATTGGTTTCGACAGAAATATCGGTGCTTTTAATATTGTCATGGTCTACCAGCGCAGCTTTTACTTTCGCAGTGATGGCGCTGTCATCCATGAAGTTACCGACTTTATTCATAGAGCTATCGACTTTTTGCCCTGCGGTTTCGGTTCCGCTTTGCGCCTTGTCCGTTGTTGCGTTTTCTGCAAAGGCAGAACCTGTCGCAACAGCAGAGGTCAACATTACGGCCAGCAGAGTTTTAGAAATCTTCAGTCTTGTCATAGTCATCGATTTTGTCCTGTATAGTTTGCTCGTAATTTGAGCTCAGGCAACACGAGGTTGCATTGCTGAATGCGGTGAAACTCACCGGTTTCTGAAGTCAATGACTGGCATCACATTCGTGAATTTGTAACGACGCGTCGCCTGCCACCCTTCCGTTTCAGTTATTAATATCGTGACTGAAACAAATCTCAGCTTTAAGCTCTCATATTCACGCATTGAACAGGCATTAAAGCCGACATTTATGTCATCACTTTGTTAAATATAGATCACAATTTTAAAATCGCTTGTCGGTGCGTATAAAAAACAGGCAGATCGGAGAAAAAACGCGGGATTTAAGAACATTCCGTAAGCGGTTAAAAAGGCAGGGAAAGTACGAAGGCGCGGCGGATGCCGCGCCCGGAAAGGGATCAGTGTTCGCGCGTTTTACGGAACTGAACGTCAGGGTAACGTTCCTGGGTCAGGTTCAGGTTAACCATTGTTGGGGCGATATAGGTGAGGTTGTCGCCGCCATCCAGCGCCAACTGCGTTTCATTCTTACGCTTGAACTCTTCGAATTTCTTCGCATCGGCGCTTTCCACCCAGCGCGCCGTCGCCACGTTGACGGATTCATAAATCGCCTCAACGTTGTATTCGCTTTTCAGGCGCGCGACAACAACGTCAAACTGCAAAACGCCCACGGCGCCGACAATCAGATCGTTGTTGGAGATGGGACGGAATACCTGCACCGCCCCCTCTTCAGAAAGCTGCACCAGCCCTTTCAGTAGCTGCTTCTGCTTGAGCGGATCTTTCAGGCGAATACGACGGAACAGTTCCGGCGCAAAGTTCGGGATACCGGTAAACTTCATCATCTCGCCCTGGGTGAAGGTATCGCCGATCTGAATGGTGCCGTGGTTATGCAGACCCAAAATATCGCCCGGGTACGCTTCTTCAACGTGCGAACGGTCGCCCGCCATAAAAGTTAACGCGTCGGAAATCACCACATCTTTGCCGGTACGGACCTGGCGTAGCTTCATGCCCTTCTCATACTTACCGGAAACCACGCGCATAAACGCCACGCGGTCGCGGTGTTTCGGGTCCATATTGGCCTGAATTTTAAAGACAAAACCGGTGAACTTCTCTTCCGAGGCTTCCACTGTGCGGGTATCGGTTTGACGCGGCATCGGCGCGGGCGCCCACGCCACTAAACCATCCAGCATATGGTCAACGCCAAAGTTACCCAGCGCGGTACCGAAAAATACCGGGGTAATTTCCCCTGCCAGGAACAGCTCTTCATCAAACTCGTTAGACGCGCCCTGCACCAGTTCCAGCTCGTCGCGCAGCTGCTGCGCCAGATCTTCACCGACGGCAGCGTCCAGATCCGGGTTATTCAGCCCTTTAACGATGCGCACTTCCTGAATGGTGTGGCCCTTACCGGTCTGATACAGATAAGTTTCATCTTTATAAAGGTGATAAACGCCCTTAAACAGCTTGCCGCAGCCAATCGGCCAGGTGATCGGCGCGCAGCCGATTTTCAGCTCGTTCTCGACTTCATCCAGCAGCTCCATCGGGTCGCGGATGTCACGGTCGAGTTTGTTCATAAAGGTCAGGATCGGCGTATCGCGCAGACGGGTAACTTCCATCAGCTTACGGGTCCTGTCTTCAACGCCTTTTGCGGCGTCGATCACCATCAGGCAACAGTCCACCGCCGTCAGGGTACGGTAGGTATCTTCGGAGAAGTCTTCGTGCCCCGGGGTGTCCAGCAAGTTCACCAGACAGTCGTGATACGGGAACTGCATCACCGAAGTGGTGATGGAGATACCACGCTGTTTTTCCATCTCCATCCAGTCAGATTTTGCATGTTGGCTGGAGCCACGGCCTTTTACCGTACCGGCGGTCTGAATCGCCTGTCCGAACAGCAACACTTTTTCGGTAATGGTGGTTTTACCGGCGTCCGGGTGAGAAATGATGGCAAAAGTGCGGCGTTTGGCCACCTCTTGCAAATAAGGAGACAACGTCATAGTCAAATCTTCTTGAGTAAGCGCGGCGTTTGACCACGCATGTTGAATACGAAAAATGCGGCTATTTTACCCATCAACCTGGGGGAGGCAATCAGTGTTTACACAGGAGCTGCTCCAGTTCGCTTAATGACGCCACAGTCCAGGTTGGATGGATACCCGCGGGCTGCTCGCGATGATGCGCGTTAAGCCAGCAGGTCGACAGTCCGGCGTTAATGCCGCCAAGAATATCGGATTCCGCGGTATCGCCAACCATTAATACGCGCGAGCGGTCAGGATTCCCTGCCTGCTCCAGGGCGTAGTTAAAGATTTTCGGATCGGGCTTCGCGACGCCAACCTGCTCGGAAATCACCAGCAGATCGAAATACTCGCGCAGCCCGGTGCGCTCCAGACGAGTTTGTTGTAGCGCGGTAAAACCATTAGTAATAATACCGATTTTAGCCTGCCCGCGAATCGCATTAAGTAGCGAAACGGCGCCCGGCAAAGGAGAACAGATCTCCGCCATCGCACTAATAAAAGCGCCATTCAGCAGCCCCGGCGCAACGTTTAGCCGTTCAGCCCAACTTTGAAAGCGCGCGTGCTGCAATTGTAATGAGGTAATCGCGCCGTTCTGATAATCCACCCATAGCGGCTTATTCACGGCCTGGTAATCCTGGAAATCCTCAGCGGTAAAGGTGACGCTATAGTCAAGGAACATCCGCTGTAAGCCGGTGAAAGAATCAAACGTAAACAGCGTTTCATCGGCATCAAAGAAAATCCAGTCCCACTTCATCATTACACCTTGCCTCTTTTATTACATGCTTATCGGTAACGCCATGATGATGGCGTCCTCATGCCCTTGTGCCGTAGGATAGTAATTGCGGCGAATCGTCGCCTCGTTAAACCCCAGACTTTCATACAGCGCGATGGCGGCAGCGTTAGAGGCGCGTACCTCCAGCCATAACGTTACAACACCGCGTTTTTCCAGTTCATCAATCAGATGCTCAAGCAGCATACGCCCCAGCCCCCGACGCTGAAAATCCGGATCGACGGCGATATTGAACAGCGTCGCTTCGTCCAGCACCACCTGTGTAATGGCAAACGCGGCCATTCTGTCATCAGCGGTCAGCTTAAGGTTGAGATACCGTTCGCCCTGGTTGCCGAAAAACGTTTTTTCGCTCCACGGAAACGCATGAGCGCGTTGCTCAATCTGCCAGGCTGCGGGGAGATCGGTCGTGCTGAGGATAGAAATCGTGTTCATGTTCGCAGATTTGTTGCCATAGTGCGGCGCGTGCCGCCGGGTTTGCCCGGAGTTCATTAAACGCCGGCGTCGTGACCTGAGCGCCTTCGAGTTGGAGAGGCGCGTCAGTTCCTAACCGCCAGCTATTACAACGGCTGCCCTGCGGCAGCATGGCGACGCGCTCAGGCGTCAGCGGTAAAACCTGATCGGGACTCACGGTCAACGCGCGTAAGATATCGCGCATTAGCGGCTCGTTCAGCGCGGGTAATTCCTCTGCAACCACGATCAGACGAACGTGCGCGGGAAGGGAAATCGCAATCTCGCCCTGTAGCGCGCCAGGACGTCGCAGCGCCCACTGCGTAATACCCAGTTGCTGTAACTGCCAGTCTCGTCGGGATGTCATAGCGAAACGCTCCTGTAATCAGGGGCGCAAATATAGCAAATCTGTCGAATCTGCGCCATCAAACTACTATAATCGCCGCCAGTCTGAATTAAGGAGCATTCCATGTCTGCTTTTACCCCGGCAAGTGAAGTCTTGCTGCGCCACAGTGATGATTTCGAACAAAGCCGTATTCTTTTTGCCGGAGATTTGCAGGATGACCTGCCCGCGCTCTTTGAATGCGCCGCCAGCCGCGCGCATACGCAACAGTTTCACCACTGGCAGGTATTAAGCCGCCAGATGGGCGATAACGTCCGTTTTAGCCTGGTCGCGCAAGCCAGCGATGTCGCCGACTGCGATACGCTGATCTACTACTGGCCGAAAAATAAACCCGAAGCGCAGTTCCAGTTGATGAATATTTTGTCGCTGATGCCGTCGGGCAGCGATGTTTTCGTCGTGGGGGAAAACCGCAGCGGCGTGCGTAGCGCCGAACAGATGCTGGCGGACTATGCGCCGCTGAACAAAGTAGATAGCGCGCGACGTTGCGGCCTTTACCATGGTCGTCTGGAAAAGCAGCCGCAGTTTAGTCTCGAATCCTGGTGGGCCGAGTACAACATCGACGGGCTGACCATCAAAACATTGCCGGGCGTATTCAGCCGCGACGGACTGGATGTTGGTAGCCAACTGCTGCTGTCTACGCTGACGCCGCACACCAAAGGTAAAGTGCTGGATGTCGGCTGCGGCGCTGGCGTGCTTTCCGCCGCGCTGGCCAGCCATTCGCCGAAAGCGCGCCTGACGCTGTGTGACGTCAGCGCTCCGGCGGTGGAAGCCAGCCGCGCTACGCTTGCCGCTAATGGTCTTGAAGGCGAGGTATTCGCCAGCAACGTCTTTTCGGAAGTCAAAGGACGTTTTGACATGATCATCTCCAACCCGCCGTTCCACGACGGAATGCAAACCAGCCTCGATGCGGCGCAAACGCTCATTCGCGGCGCAGTGCGTCATCTCAACAGCGGCGGGGAGTTACGCATCGTGGCGAACGCCTTTCTGCCCTATCCTAAGATTCTGGATGAGACTTTTGGCTTCCATGAAGTCATCGCGCAAACCGGGCGCTTTAAGGTTTATCGTACCGTGATGACCCGTCAGGCGAAGAAATAGTTGGCCTGATAAGCGCAGCGCCATCTGGTTGCATGTGCCGGATGGCGACGCAAAGCGTCTTATCCAACCTACGTCTCGCGCCCATTTTTGCAGCAATCAATCTATCCCATGCAATTAACTATTGACGAATAGCTGAAAACCACTAGAATGCGCCTCCGTGGTAGTGATTCTTTTCAAGAATCGATGGTATGCGAAGGTGGCGGAATTGGTAGACGCGCTAGCTTCAGGTGTTAGTGTCCTTACGGACGTGGGGGTTCAAGTCCCCCCCCTCGCACCAAAACCACGTTGATATTGCTCGCACTGGGCGAAGGTGGCGGAATTGGTAGACGCGCTAGCTTCAGGTGTTAGTGTTCTTACGGACGTGGGGGTTCAAGTCCCCCCCCTCGCACCAACGAGGCGATATCAAAAAGTAAGATAACTGTGCGAAGGTGGCGGAATTGGTAGACGCGCTAGCTTCAGGTGTTAGTGTCCTTACGGACGTGGGGGTTCAAGTCCCCCCCCTCGCACCAATTATCTTATCCTTCCTTTGTCTCTTCATTTTCATCCCTGATTCCAGTTCATCATTGCCAACATCATGCCGCCAATAAGCGCTATACACGATGGCAGCAGTACAAAATGCCGTAATTGTTTGTGATACAACATCAGCGCAGACAGTAGCAATCCTGATACAATCAACAGCTTCAGCGCATCAGCTGACAGGCCGATAAACGCCAGTCCAACGATAATCACTCCAGGCAATAATACGCCCCATCCGCTGCCTAACGTCCGCTGCAACATGGTTTCACCTCTGGAATTGATAATGATAACCAATATCATATGATATATTTTCTCATTTGTCAGCCAGGGAGAAAGCTAAAGAGATGAGTTTTACTTAACGGTTGATGACACGTATTCAGTAAGGTGATAAATTGTCCGACTGTTAACGTAAAAACAACAACACCTCGCTTTAGGCGACCTTTTCTCATACGTTATTTTCATGTTGGCGCCCGATTCCGTGTATATCACCGATAAATAACGACAATTACCCATGACAACACCATCCTGGCGGTCGCTTCGTATTAAGAAGTATCAGTTTTCTTTACGTCTTTTCTTGTTTCTCAACGCTGTGTCGGCGCTATTTACTCTCGTTTTCCCCCTTTATCAGATCAATGTATTTTGCATGCCAATGATCGGGATAGTAGTCCTGAGCGTATTACTGTTGATATGGCATGGGAAATATGGGCAAAAAAGAATTAATCTCCCCTTTATCTCCCTACTCTTTGGGGGAATATGGGCGGCGCATATTGCGTTAAAGTATCCGGCGTTAGGCCATTATGATTTCTCTTTTTTACTGATCTCCCTGCTTAGCGTTCTGTTTATCGACTCGATAGCCTTTGCCGCGAATATCGTCGCGTTTACGCTCTATTCGCTACCGCCAGTCGCGGTCTGCCTGTGGCTGAACGGTAATGAACAAGGTTTGCGAATTCTCTATTTGCTGGCCCTGCCAATGGTAGGAATCGCTATTCAACATGTTATCCAGAAACGCTACGATAATTTTGCCCAACAGCTCATGTTTAAGCTGCTGGCCGAGCGGGAAACCCTCAATGGCCTGAGTATGCTTGATCCATTAACCGGCTTATATAACCGCCGTGGCCTGCAAAATCGGCTGGATACGTTACAGGCGCCGGGCAGCCATGAACACTACGTCCTGCTATTGGATATCGATCATTTCAAAGCGTATAACGATCACTACGGTCATATGATGGGCGATCAGGCGTTAATTCGCGTCTCAGCGGCAATTCGGGACGCCGTGCGATCGCGCGATGTCGTCTGCCGTTTTGGCGGGGAAGAATTTCTGGTGTTGCTGACCACCGCCGAACCACAGCAAGCCCGCGCTACCGCAGAACGTATCCGACAGGAAGTATACGATCTTAAAATCCCGCATATGTTTAACGAAAGCGTCGCCACCAATGTCACTATCAGTATCGGCATTGCGCCCCTGACGGATCGCAATATCGGAGACGCTATCGAAAAAGCGGATAAAGCGCTCTACGAAGCCAAGCATCTTGGGCGTAACCATATTCTGGTCAGCGACGACATGCGCGCCCTATGAATCCTGCTGACGTAATCGTGCTACGCCAACAGCGTTAACCATAAACCGCTTGCCATCGTTTATCGCTATCGATAGGATTAGCAATCATTATCATTTAGATTAATATCATTAAACTGCGCTATGGCCTACCGTTCCGCACCGATTGCTGACGATATTATCTGGCGAGCCGCTCCCCAGCCGGAAGACGCCTCGCTGGCGGACGCAGTACGCGAGACGATCGCCTCTACCCGTAAGCACCTGTTGGACTTCATCCGGCTGGATGAAACGCCGCCGCCAACGGCGATGACTCTTGCCCAGTGGACGCGCCCCGCGACGTTTCGTTCATTGCTGGCCGCCTATTCCGATCACATCTATCGGCACACGCCAGGCCTACCACGTGAAAATAAGCCGTTACTCTCCCTGTGGGCGCAATGGTATATCGGGCTGATGGCGCCGCCGCTGATGCTGGCATTACTGACGCAAGCGCGCGCTATCGATGTCTCGGCAGAACATATTCACGTTGAATTTCATGAAACCGGGCGCTCCGCGTGTTTCTGGCTTGACGTGCATCAGGATAACCTGGCAACGGAGCGTTCCCCGGAAGAACGAATGGAAACGCTAATAGTCTCCGCACTACAGCCGGTCATTCAGGCGCTGGAGGCGACTGGCGACATCAACGCGAAACTTATCTGGAGCAATACCGGTTATTTAATCAACTGGTATCTGACTGAGATGAAACCGCTGCTTGGCGAAGCCCTGCTGGCAACGCTACGCCAGCGCTGTTTTTTTGAAAAGCAGCTATCCGACGGTCAGGATAACCCGCTGTGGCGGACCGTCGTAATGCGCGACGGTCTTCTGGTACGCAGAACCTGCTGCCAACGTTACCGCTTACCTGACGTACAGCAGTGCGGCGACTGCACGCTAAAGTAAACCGCTTTACGTTGCCTTCAGTTATCGTCACGGCTTACTGCTGCTGGCCTGTCACATTATTATATTTACAGCGGCGCTCTCCGTATGCCAAATTACGTTTTGCCATTTTTGGGTCTACCGTGGCTATTGGTAAGGTCTCAGGAGAGAAGAATGAGTCTGCAATCTGTACGGCAATTTCTGGCCGATCATGCTCCCGATATTGAAATTATCGAATTAAATCAAAGTACAGCGACTGTCGAACTGGCAGCCAAAGCGCACAACGTAGAGCCAGGGCAGATAGCTAAGACGCTCTCGCTTAAAGTAAAAGACACCATTATCCGGGTGGTCGCGAAAGGCGATGCCCGCCTGGATAATAAGAAGCTTAAAACCACTTTCGGCGCAAAAGCCCGTATGTTGAGCAGCGATGAAGTGGTCAATGCAACCGGACATCCTGTCGGCGGCGTATGTCCTTTCGGGCTGGAGCACCCGCTGCCCGTTTATTGCGACATCTCTCTGAAGGGGTATAACGAAGTATTGCCTGCCGCAGGCGCCACGCACAGCGCGGTACGCATCACGCCGGAAAGAATGGCTGAACTAACATCGGCGACCTGGGTAGACGTGTGCCAATAACGTGCCTGGCACCCTGATTCCCCGAACAAGCACGGCGCATCCGGCGCGGGCTATACCCGATGCTGGAGCGCGGTAGCATCGCCGGCGCGCAGATATAACAGAATATCCGCCGCATCGAGTAACCCGGCATCAGAACTCACGCCCAGCTTGGACATCACATTAAACTTATGCGCCCGGATAGTCTTAATGTTACATTCTAACTGGACGGCAATTTGCGGCATTGAGTAGCCGTTCGACATGAAACGCAGAATCTCCCGCTCGGTTGGACTAAGCATACAATTCTGGTGAAGCTCCCAAAGATTGTCTGTACGCTCCGTTGTCCGTCGGGCGCTATTAAGCGATGTAAATAAGGCATCCTGTAAAACATCCAACGGCGACGCTTTGCTGATGACCCCATCCAGCGGCAGCGGGGATAATGCGCTGATTAAGCGGGCCTCAGCATCATCATCGGCAATCACCAGACGCCGCATATGGGGATAATTTATCGCCAGTTCCGTCAGGCTGGATAATCCTGTCCGGCGTTCAGTTCTTAACGCAGAAAGAGAAAAAATAACGGCAGAAAACGGCGTCTTTAGCGCAGCCTTATAAAACGCGGATGGTTTTGAAAAAATATGAAGCGTATGTCGGCAATCCGGCATTGCATCAAATAGCCCTTTAATACCAATGGTGCTCATCACGCATTTTTCTACGAGCGCAACATTTCTCTTGCTGATTCTGTTTTCCATTCCATGGTTTCTCCATATACCGAAGGTAGGTTCAATTCTCTGGCTCCCTGAGAACTGTTTATCCATGCATACATCTCTGCATTACTGTGTATTGATAAGCGTCGCATGGCGCTATTTTTTTGGGCGCTAATTGTTTTATTACTTTTTTAAGTAACGCCGCAATTTGGTTAATGCCCCACCCTTTTCCTAAAAGGCGTAATACTTTTCGTTCAGACAGCGTAAGGACAATCGGCCTGTCGTGGGACTGCTGAATTTCAGACGGTACCTGAGGCGATAATAATGTTTTGCTTATTCTTTCTGAGCGAGCGTTTCCCGCATGGATAACGCTAATAAGATTCTCGATTGGCTCTTCGTCTGAAAGCAAGGTGCTGACGGGGCCCATCAGGAGATCAACTGCATGTGGATAGCAGGATTTAGGAACCAGAAATACCCAATGTATGTCGCGATATTGCGAGAGTAAGCTATAAAAATATTCGCAGATAGCGCGGGGAGAGGCATTGTTAACTGCTAAATCAGCAATAACTAAATTACTTCGGCGTAGCTGTAGCAGCGTTAGCTCTTCTATCGTACGACAATACGCCAGTTTATAATCGGGGAAATTACCTGTTATAGCCCCTTTAAGGCCTTCCTGTATAAGAGGGGTTTTACTGATAATAAGTCCATTTTTGCAGCATCCTGGCAGCATAATTCCTCCGCACCCACGCCGCCACTTTTCATTGCCCCATTAATAAAAAAACTATTAACAATGATTGCAAAGAAATATAGGCCGAGTGGATTAATTATCCTTGTTTTATTTTTAAATATCTAACATTGATTGCGCTACAATCCACATAGCACAAAAACATGAAATCACTATCGCATAGTTACTCATAAAACCAGAAGCAAGACAATTAAATTAACTAAATTTGCACATTAGCAATTCTAACGAAAACGCATCATATTAATAAATTTAAAATATGAGTTCGCTCTTTATTCATATTGCTAAGTCCTAAAACAAAAGCCCAACAATACTGTCTACAATCCATAAAACCCATGTAATATCTGCGAATTACACTAAGTCATGCCTAATTTTACGCCCGCTGCTCACGCCATTGTGGTTAAACCATTAATGCATATCGTTGATAAAATTCACCACATCATTGATTCAAAAATGAGCGGCCAGGCTGGCATAATGCCTCTATTCTGGAAACGGACATACGAGAACCGTCGCCCATAAGGATATCCTGCCTGTGACGAAGCGCACGTCTCAGGAAGCTTATGCGTTGCGTCTGGCGGCTGACGTTTTTATCAACAAGAAATTGATCTTAACCAACGCCATCATGCCTGCGCTTCGTGTTAAAAAGAAAGCCTCTGTCATAGTGGCGGCGCATAGAATGTCTTTTCGGACAGGACGAGTCATGCAAGAAGAGCAATCAATTCAACGAGCAGTAACACGGTTATGTATTCAATGCGGGCTGCTTTTATTGCAGCACGGGGCGGAAAGCGCACTGGTTGATGAGCTTTCCACCCGACTCGGTTTGGCGCTCGGTATGGATAGCGTCGAAAGCGCGATCTCCTCTAACGCCATTGTCCTGACGACCATTAAAGACGGACAATGTCTGACATCGACACGTAAAAACCAGGATCGCGGCATTAATATGCACGTCGTCACGGAGGTTCAGCATATCGTTATCCTCGCGGAACATCGTCTGCTGGATTACAAAGGCGTGGAAAAACGCTTTAGCCAGCTCCGCCCGCTGCGTTATCCACGCTGGCTGGTGGCGTTTATGGTCGGTCTCTCCTGCTCCTGCTTTTGTAAGCTGAATAATGGCGGCTGGGATGGCGCGGTTATCACCTTTTTCGCCAGCATGATAGCCATGTATATCCGCCAGATGCTGGCGCAGCGGCATTTACATCCGCAGATCAATTTTTGCATTACCGCCTTTGTCGCTACCACGATTTCCGGGCTGATGCTCACCCTTCCCGCCTTTAGCCAGACGCCCACTATCGCCATGGCGGCGAGCGTACTGCTACTGGTGCCGGGCTTTCCGCTGATTAATTCCGTCGCAGATATGTTTAAAGGACATATTAATACCGGGCTGGCGCGCTGGGCTATCGCCAGCCTGTTGACACTGGCCACCTGTGTGGGCGTAGTGATGTCAATGACAGTATGGGGGCTACGAGGATGGGTATAATCGACTTTTTACTGGCGCTTATGCAGGACATGATCTTGTCTGCGATCCCCGCCGTCGGGTTTGCGATGGTCTTTAATGTTCCCCACCGGGCGCTTCCGTGGTGCGCGCTACTGGGGGCGCTGGGTCATGGCTCGCGTATGCTGATGATGAGCGCTGGCTTTAATATCGAATGGTCGACGTTTATGGCTTCGCTGCTGGTCGGCAGTATTGGTATTCAGTGGTCACGCTGGTATCTCGCTCACCCTAAAGTGTTTACCGTCGCGGCCGTGATCCCGATGTTTCCGGGGATTTCCGCCTATACCGCGATGATTTCCGCAGTAAAAATTAGTCATCTGGGCTATAGCGAACCGATGATGATCACGCTGCTGACCAATTTTCTGAAAGCCTCTTCCATTGTTGGCGCGCTCTCAATTGGCCTCTCTGTACCGGGATTATGGCTGTACCGCAAACGCCCCCGCGTGTGATTGGTGGAACGCCTCCTGCTGTTCTTACAGGTCTGTGTGGTACTATAAAAACAGTCGCCCTTCTCGGTTGTTGTTCCATATTGAGAAACATTATGTCTTCCAGAATTTTAACGTCGGACGTCATCGGTATTGACGTCCTTTTACACGATCATCATGCTGTGCTGGCGAAGTCAACGGGCGGCGCAGTGGCGGTATTCGCTAATAATGCGCCTGCCTTTTATGCCGTGACGCCTGCACGCATGGCTGAACTGCTGGCGCTTGAAGAAAAGTTATCACGTCCGGGAAGCGATGTGGCGTTAGACGCGCAATTTTACGAAGAACCCGAAGCCGCCCCCGTTGCGATTCCCTGCGGAAAATTCGCCATGTATCCCGCCTGGCAACCGGATGCGGATTTTCAGCGTCAGGCTGCCCTTTGGGGCGTGGCGCTTCGGGAGCCGGTCACCGCAGAAGAGCTGGCGGCGTTTATCGCCTACTGGCAGGCGGAAGGTAAGGTTTTTCACCATATCCAGTGGCAGCAAAAGCTGGCGCGCAGCGTGCAAATCAGCCGTTCCAGCAATGGCGGAATGCCGCAGCGCGACATCAATAGCGTCAGCGAACCTGACAATCATATTCCACCAGGTTTTAGGGGGTAACGATGAAAAATGTTGGCGACCTGATGCAGCGTCTACAAAAAATGATGCCTGCGCATATTACGCCGGCGTTTAAAACGGGCGAAGAACTGCTGGCCTGGCAGAAAGAGCAGGGCGAGCTCCGGGCGGCAGCGCTGGCGCGGGAAAACCGGGCGATGAAAATGCAGCGCACCTTTAACCGTTCCGGCATTCGACCGCTGCATCAGAACTGCTCGTTTGATAACTATCGGGTTGAGTGCGACGGACAAATGAACGCGTTAAGCAAAGCCCGACAGTACGTTGATGAGTTTGACGGCAATATCGCCAGCTTTGTCTTTTCCGGCAAGCCGGGAACCGGTAAAAACCATCTCGCCGCGGCTATTTGTAACGAGCTGCTGCTGCGCGGAAAGTCGGTACTGATTATCACCGTAGCGGATATTATGTCAGCGATGAAAGACACGTTCAGCAATCGGGAAACCAGCGAAGAGCAGTTGCTTAACGATCTGAGTAACGTTGATCTGTTGGTGATCGACGAGATCGGCGTGCAGACCGAATCTCGCTATGAAAAAGTGATCATCAATCAAATTGTCGATCGTCGTTCCTCGTCAAAACGTCCCACCGGCATGTTGACGAACAGCAATATGGAAGAGATGACGAAAATGCTTGGCGAACGCGTCATGGACCGTATGCGTCTCGGCAACAGTTTATGGGTTAATTTTACCTGGGACAGTTACCGCAGCCGGGTGACGGGTAAAGAGTATTAAATTGCAACGTGCGCCAGGGCGATACGACGCCTGACTGGCATAACACAGGTGATTACCATGAATACAGCGAAACATGTTCTGTGCTGCGCGGCGATCGCCAGCGTACTGATTTCCACCAGCGGTATTGCCGCCAGTCAGTTAAGCGCTCAGGGCGCGAACGCACAGCAGGGCGGGATGTCGCTTTCTGCGCTAACCGGTCTGCTCAGCAGAGGTGCCCAGTCGCTCAGCGCCGATAATATGAATAATGCCGCCGGTATTTTGCAGTACTGCGCCAAACAGAAACTGGCGTCCGCTACCAACGTGGAAAACGTTAAAAATCAGATTCTGAACAAGTTGGGGTTGGATACCACACAGCAGGAGCAGGACACTAACTACCTGAACGGCCTGCAAGGGTTGCTCAAGACGAAGGACGGCCAGCAGTTGAACCTCAATAATATCGGCAGTACGCCGCTGGCGGAAAAGGTGAAAACCAAAGCTTGCGATCTGGTGTTGCAGCAAGGGCTGAATTTCCTCTCCTGACTGCGTTTTTCTGACCGTGCGCCACGCCGGGACGCCCTGATAAAAGCCGTGTTTTGGCCCTTTACCCGCCAACACGGCATTAACCCGATTTTTCTCTTCGTCTTTTCCTGTTATTAACCGCTATGGCAGGAAGTGATGCCGATCAAAAAACCAACTTTCTAAACTCATTCTAAATAACAGCGCCGTGTAAAGTTATTAGAATTGCAGCAATGTGACATCGCTATTACATTGTTAGAAATTTTTTCCTGCCAGCGATAAGCCTGGTTTATTGAGGATCGTCAGTTGTCCGAGTTGCTCTCTGTCGCTCTGTTTCTCGCCTCTGTGCTGATATATGCCTGGAAGGCGGGCCGTAACACCTGGTGGTTTGCCGCCACTCTCACGGTGCTGGGACTTTTTGTCATTCTGAATATTACCCTGTATGCCAGCGACTATTTTACCGGCGACGGGATCAACGACGCAGTGCTTTATACGCTCACGAATAGTCTGACGGGAGCGGGAGTCGGCAAATATATTCTGCCGGGAATCGGCATTGCCCTGGCGTTAGTGGCGGTATTCGGCGCGCTGGGATGGGTACTACGCCGCCGCCGTCACCATCCTCATCATGTCGGTTACAGCCTGCTGGCGTTACTGCTGGCGTTGGGTTCGGTCGACGCCAGCCCGGCGTTTCGCCAGATTACCGAACTGGTAAAATCACAAATGCGCGATGGCGATCCGGATTTTGCCGTTTATTATAAAGAACCAGCAAAAACCATTCCTAATCCGAAGCTCAATCTGGTCTATATCTACGGCGAGAGCCTGGAACGGACCTATTTTGATAATGACGCTTTCCCCAATCTCACGCCAGAGTTGGGCGCGCTGAAAAATGAGGGGCTGGATTTCAGCCATACCATGCAACTGCCGGGAACGGATTACACCATCGCCGGGATGGTGGCTTCCCAGTGCGGTATTCCGCTGTTTGCACCGTTTGAGGGCAATGCCTCAGCGTCGGTTTCCAGCTTCTTCCCGCAGAATATTTGCCTCGGCGATATTCTGAAAAACTCCGGCTACCAGAACTATTTCGTGCAGGGAGCTAACCTGCGTTTTGCCGGGAAAGACGTGTTCCTGAAATCACACGGATTTGATAATCTGTACGGCGCTGAAGAGCTAAAAACGGTGGTGGCGGACCCATCTTATCGTAACGACTGGGGCTTCTACGACGATACGGTGCTTGATGAGGCATGGAAGAAATTTGAAGCGCTTTCCCGCTCAGGCCAGCGTTTTTCGCTGTTTACGCTGACGGTGGATACCCATCACCCGGACGGTTTTATCTCACGCACCTGCAACCGCAAACGCTACGATTACGACGGCAAGCCCAACCAGTCCTTTAGCGCCGTAAGTTGCAGCCAGGAAAACATCGCCGAGTTTATCAACAAAATCAAAGCGTCGCCGTGGTTTAAAGATACCGTTATCGTCGTCTCTTCCGACCATCTGGCGATGAATAATACGGCCTGGAAATACCTGAATAAGCAAGATCGCAACAATCTGTTTTTCATTCTGCGCGGCGATAAACCACAGCAGGAGACTCTGGCGGTCAAACGCAACACGATGGACAACGGCGCAACGGTGCTGGATATTCTCGGCGGCGATAATTTTATCGGTCTGGGACGTAGCAGCCTTTCCGGGCAGTCGCTGTCGGAAGTGTTCCTGAATGTAAAAGAGAAAGTGCTGGCGATGAAGCCGGATATCATTCGCCTGTGGAATTTCCCGAAAGAGATAAAAGATTTTACCGTCGATCGGGACAAAAACATGATCGCGTTTTCCGGGAGCCACTTCCGCCTGCCGTTACTACTGCGCGTATCGGATAAGCGCGTCGAGCCGTTACCGGAAAGTGAATACTCCGCTCCGCTACGGTTCCAGTTGGCCGACTTCGCCCCGCGCGATAATTTCGTTTGGATCGATCGCTGCTACAAAATGGCGCAGCTATGGGCGCCGGCGCTGGCGCTCTCTACCGACTGGTGCGTCTCGCAGGGGCAGCTTGGCGGGCAGCAAACCGTACAGCATGTCGATAAAGCGCAGTGGCAGGGTAAGACGGCGTTTAAAGACACGATGATCGATATGGAGCGCTACAAAGGCAACGTCGATACCTTAAAGATTGTCGATAACGATATTCGTTATAAAGCCGATAGCTTTATCTTTAATGTCGCGGGCGCGCCGGAGGAGGTGAAGCAGTTTAGCGGCATTTCCCGGCCGGAGTCCTGGGGGCGCTGGTCAAATGCGCAGTTTGGCGATGAGGTTAAAATCGAATATAAAGCGCCGCTGCCGAAAAAGTTTGATCTGGTGATCACCGCCAAAGCCTTCGGCGATAACGCAGAGCGCCCGATCCCGGTACGCGTCGGCAACGAAGAACAGACGCTGGTGCTGGGTCACGATGTGTCCACTATCACGCTGCATTTCAACAACCCGACGGATGCGAATACCCTAGTCATTGCGCCGCCCGCTCCCGTCTCCACCAACGAAGGTAATATTTTGGGCCATTCGCCACGCAAATTGGGGATTGGCATGGTGGAGATCAAAGTGGTGAATGTTGAGGGTTAAAAGAGAAGGTCATATATGCCGGGTGGCGGCTGCGCCTTACCCGGCCTACACATCATCTTTATCAATAAACTGGCGCACAGGCCTGATAAGCGAAGCGCCATCAGGCACTGTATATATTACACGCCCCTTTCTGTTAATAATCGAACTGACGGTAGTAACGACGAATATCCAGACTGTGGCCGGTATATTTCTCGAAGTGCGCCGCCAGCCGATCAACCAGCAGTGTCGAGACGACGCAGGGCGCCATGATCCAGCGGAACTCATCATCAATGCCGTCCAGCGCATACGCTTTCGGATCAATCACCACCAGGTTATCGGTAATCTTACTGGCGAAGCGCTCCACGCGTTCATCCAGCACGCGGCATTTCCCTTCCCCTTTCACCAGAATGAGCGGAACGTCTTTTTCCAGCAGCTCCAGAGCGCCGTGGAAAAATTCCGCAGAGCTGACGGGGCGCGTGCGCTTCCACTGCATCTCTTCCAGGATACACATGGAGAACAGATAGACCTCGCCCCACATCTCCGCGCCGCCGACCCACATCATATAATCGCAGTTATGATAACGGCTGGCGATAGCATCGGCCTGCGGATCAAATTTTTGTTTCGCTTTCAGCAGATTCGCCGGCAGAATTTCCAGTTGGCTGGCGAAGCGATCGTAACTGGCGAATTCGTTATTGCGCGACAGCACGCGGAAAAACAGCCAGTACAGCAGCATATATTCATATTCCACGCCATTTTTGTGACGCATCGGAATATGCCATGTCGCCGCCTGCGCCAGCGGAGAGTCCGCATTTTTGGTAATAGCGACTACGCGTATTCCCTGTGCTTTACACCACTCGGCGATCGCCACCGATTCTTTGGTATCGCCGGATTTAGACAGAGTAATAACCACAGAGTCGTTATTCAGCCGCTTATTTCCTTTATGAATTAATTCTGCCGCCTGCTCAACATAAACCGGCAACGTTGTTAATTCTTTGGCAAATTCATTAATTGCCATCATTGGCGCCAGTGAACCGCCAACAGAGGCGAAAAATAAAGAACTGAACCCGGCCTGATAAATCTCGTCAGCAACCTGTTCTGCCTTCTGGCGCGCAGCGATGATCTCACGAGCACTCGTCAGGTACTCGTCCTGATTAAAACCCAACATATTTTTCTCCTGATTGTTCAGATTTTACTTTTTAAAACGCGATCGAAATCGTCAAAAATGCGTACCGAAAGGTCGATGCCTTTCAGTGAGGCGATATGAAACGCCATGAGTTGTACCGGCACAATCAACAGTAATGGCGAGAAATGGTGATCAACCGCTACATCCAGCGCAAGCGTCTGGTCATCCTGCGCCGCCTTCGCCAGCGTGAGAGTAAAGGTTTTGGCGACCGCAGGCGTCATATACTCCCGTAGCGCCCTGGAGCGCGCGTCGGGCCGGTCCTCAAAGAAGAACATCACGTGTTCCGCATTGGCTTCCAGATACGGGCCGTGCATATAGGCTTCCAGCTCAAACCCGCTTGAGGGAACACGCACCGTCTCGGTAAATTTAGTTTCCAACTCTTTTGCCACCCCAACCAGCGCGCCGTAGCCTGTCGCCACAAAACGCGTCCCGTTTCGTAAAACGGCCTGGTGCTGGTGAATAAACGCTTCCGTACGCACGATAACCAACGGCAGGGTTGCCGCGATGCGTTGAAGCTGCGCCACATACTCCTCGACCTGCGATTCCGTCAGTCGCTGCTGCTGACGGGCAACTAACAACGCGATAAGCAACAGATTCAGTACCGTCGCGCTAAATCCACGGGTAACAAAGCCGACGGACTCAATCCCGGTCAGAATATCCAGTGGATAATCACTGGCCTTGCCAAGAGGGCTTTGCGGATCGGCGGTCAGAGCGAATACCGGACGTCCCTGCGCCTGAACTTTACGCATCGCCTCCAGGGTAGAAGCGCTTTTCCCGCTCTGGGAAATAGCAATAACCATATCGGCTTGCGGATCGCTATTCTCATACTGGCTAAAGGTGTACGGCTCTTTAATATCGATAGAGATACCGCAGCGCTCAAAGAAATAACGGGCGCAAAAGGCGGCATTCAATGACGATCCGGTGGCTAATATCAGTATTCGTCGTAACGTTTTTTGGCTGGCGAACCGCGATACTTCTTCCAGCGACTGGCGATGGCAGCGAATAATATTCGCCAGGACGTCAGACTCTTCGTTAATATAGGTCAGCATGGTTGGTGACATTGTGTATCCCTCTTAAAATAACCCTATCCAGGAACCGAAAATTCCCACCAGCGCAATACCGCCAATGATGGTTAACGGTTTCACTTTTTTCCCTAACAGCCAGTACACAATGGCGAAGCTAATTAACGGCAGCAGACAAGGCATGATGTCGTTAATAATGTCCTGAACATGGGTTTTCGCCTCTCCCGTACCAAACGTAATGGGAATGGTGATATCAATCATGGAGGCTGTCATCGCGCCAACCACCATCAGACCGATAATCGAGGCGCCATAGGTTAGGCTTTCCATCATTCCGCTTTGCTGAATGCGTTGCAGTACGCCGGTTCCCAGCACATAGCCCCAGCGGGTAAAGAACCAGCGGGCCAGAATATGCGGTACGTTAAACACCAGCAGAAATAAAATCGGCCCCAGAATATTGCCTTTCAGCGCCAGACTGGTACCGATGCCAGTGGCGATAAGACGCAATGTTCCCCAGAAAAAAGAGTCGCCAATACCCGCCAGCGGCCCCATTAACGACGCTTTGACGTTATCGATAGAACTGGCGTCCATCTCTTTCTGCTGGCTATTTTTCTCCTCCATCGCCACGGTAATACCGAGGATCAACGTCACAATGTGCGGCGTGGTATTAAAGAAAGCCAGATGGCGTTTTAGCGCTTCGGCAAGATCTTCTTTTCGGCTATACAGTTTCTTTAATACCGGAATGAGCGTATAGACGAACGCCAGGTTCATTTGTCGTTCATAGTTCCAGGAAAACTCCATCTGGAATGACCGCCAGAAGACGCGGCGTAAATCACGCGCGGTGACCAGACCAGTGGTTTCCGCCTGCTGGCGGTCTTTATCAGAAATCATCTTCATCGTCATGAGATGCTCCTTGCGCAGGTGCCGGTTGCGAGGCCGCAAATTTCGGCATATTGACCATCACGACGGCGACGATCGCGCCGAGAATCGCAATACCCGTCACCGGAATTTTTAAATACGCCATTAAAACAAAACCGAGGAAAAAATAGGGGGCGACCTTTTTATTAATTAATAAGCGCGCCAGCATGGCAAAACCCAGCGCGGGAATAATACCGGTGGCAACGCTTAATCCATGTTTAATAAATTCTGGAATGGCATCCAGAAAACCTTTAACCATATTCACGCCCGCTAAATAAGAGACCGTGACGATAATCCCCAGCATCAGCGACAGCCCAATGCCGGAGATTAAATGCATACGCTCAATGCCCCGGGTATCCCCCACCTCAGCGTAAGCATCGGCTTTATGACAGAGCAACGGAATAAACATTCCGTTATAGATATTTTTCACAATTAACGCCAGTGTCGCGATAGGCAAACCTAATAACAGCGCGGTTTCCGCCCCAGCGCCGGAATTAATCGCAAAGGCCACACCTAAAATACCGCCAGTGACCACATCCGGGGGCAGCGACGCGCCCACCGAAAAGGAACCGATAAACGCCAACTCCAGCGTCGCGCCCATCACAATTCCGGTTTCCATGTCGCCCAGCACCAGTCCGGTTAAAAGTCCGGTCACGATAGGTCTGGAAATCAGCGACGTCCCTAATGCATATTCAGACTGGGCGATAAACGCCACCAGTCCAAGTAAAAGCGCCTCTACCATAATATGTCCTCAGGAGGGTATCCGCTCAGGCAAAAAGTTGTTTACGATCGTTAGGCACCAGCCGAATTTCTATCTCTACTCCGCCAGCCGCCAGCTCCCGAAGTTGAGTCATTTCATCCGCTAACAGATTGATGGCTTTAGCAATATTCTGGCTCCCTTCACGTACCTTCGTGCCGCCTAAATTAATACTTTTAATGTCGGGTAATTCGCGCGCCAGCCGGTACGCATCCGCCACGGATTCAACAACAATAAAAAGTTTATATTTATCGGTAACGCCGCTTTTTATCGCTTCAATTGAATCGGCAATATTTTTAATAACCAGCTTCACCGCGGGCGGCTTCGCCATCTTAATGGTGGTTTTACGCAGGTCATCATTAGGTACGCTGTCGTTGGCAATTAAAATACAGTCTGCGCCAACGTACTGCGTCCAGGAAAAGGCGACCTGTCCATGTAATAAACGATGATCCACCCGTAAAAAAACAATCATGACGCTTCCTCCCCTTAAAAATCTTTATCGCTTTGCATGGCGCTGGTGATAGTTTGATTGCAGTACTGAATATTTTCTTTTGAATCCGCTAACGCCGTCATTATGGTATGCGTGGTATTGCCATCGTTTTCCGACATAAAGAGATCGATAACCAGCGGCAGGTTAATCCCTGCCAGCAGATGAAAATTTTCCCGTGATAAATAACGGACAAATTCGTTATTCACGCTGCCGGCAAAAATATCGGTCAGCGCAATAATTTCATCTTCCGGCGGGATCCGGGCAATTAGCGTATCTACCTGCTGGCTTAAATCTACGCTCTCTTCAACGTAAGCGCACAGCGTCCAGACATTTGACCGTTTGCCTAAAATCAGCTCCACGGAGTTTAAAACCCCGCTGGCCAGCGTGCCGTGGCTGGCGAAAATATAATGTCTCTTCATCCTGACCTCTAAAACACATTCCACTGTGATAAAAGAGAGCAAGCGGCGTGCCAGAAAAAGTGGCGCGCCGAAAAAAGATGCGGGTTAACAGAGGGAAATCGTTAAAACTGTTGATCTTGCTCGATAAGTTCTGTTTCGAAGGTCAGGATATTATGGATATAGCCAAGCTCGGCGGTGGGGATTTTGACACTGTAGTTACTCTCAATGACACTAAACGCTTCCCGTAGCCGATTCAGTTCCTGTTCCGGACACTGTTGCCCACTCCAGGCAGTAATGCCCGCATGGCGGATCAGACGCTCAATCAGGCAACTAATATGCACATAGAGCGCCACCTTTCTTTCATTCGAGACGGTAACGCCCGCCAGATGCTCATAGCGCAGCAGAAACTGCTCAACGTGGTTGATGACTTTGCTGGTGTCGAGGATGGTGACGGATTCAATCACTCGTCGGAGCGAGAAGTTTTTCAGCAGCAGGTTGTTGATCTCCGCCACCTGCTCCGGCGTGGTCAGCGAACCAAACAGCCGCATCAGATAGTGATTCCCCTCGCCGGAGATCAGCGAGTCGAGCGAAATCCACGGCACGCTGGCGATGTGCGGGTCCAGCGTGCCGACTATCGCCAGTACGTCGTAGCGCATAAATACCGGCTCTTGGGTTTTATTGCTCGCCAGCATCGCATAATCGCAGGCGACGACGTCAATCTCCAGCGCCTGCGGAATACTGGCGCTCAGTAATGCGCAAAGATTCGTCGCCACACCGATACCGGTCGCGCAGGTGGTCAGTATGGCGCGCGGTTTGTTGCTTTTCGGCCAGTAGAGCTGATACTCGACCGGCACATCCCGGGCGATATCGCGGGCGATCTCTTCAATAAAATGCCCCTGTAAAATACGCTCCCCTACATACAGGGCCATGCTGGTCGAGACGTTGTTGATAATCGTCACCGGCGTGGAAAGCGCGCGATCAAAATGACGATGAATGGCCTTGAGCGATCCCATATCCACCAGAATCATCAGGCCGGAGGCGAGCGGATGCTCTTCCAGATAGCGCATCACCTGCTGCGCTATCGCCTCCGGCGTGACGTCCAGCGGCATATCGAACGATTCAAAAATCGTATTTTTCAGTAACCGGTTGGCGACGTTGGCGATACTGCTGGCGGTGGCATAGCCATGCGCCAGAATCACCGCATGCGTCACCTGTTTTTGGTTGTTAGCCCCCTGTTTATGCAGCCAAAGCGCCAGCAGCAGCATATCAATGCGTCTCGGCTCCAGATCCAGCTTCTGGCCCAGCGTCTCCAGAATTTGTAAACAGAAGCTGTACAGCAGTGGATATTTCTGGGCGAGGAAGGCGTCCAGTTGGCGGATCTGCTCGCTGTTGAGACGAGAAGGCGCCAGTGCGGTACGATGGATTAAATAGTGGCTAAGCGCGTAAATACAGTTGCCGTTAAGCTGCATATTGAAGCGCTTCTCCAGACGATAAAACTCTTCCCGCACCTGGCTTGTAATTAACAGCAACCGCTGTGAGTGCACATTATCGTCGCCGGTAAAAATCAGGCGATCGAAGAGAGTTTCAATTTCATCGCCCATTCTTTTTTGTACCGTCTCCCACCCCTCTTTCCCGCTACGTACCAGCTCGTACAGCGCCAGCACATGACACTGCGTATCATGGATCATGCCCTGCATCTCGTCGCGGGCGCGCAGCAGCCAGGTAAGGTTCGTGTCGGGCGAGATGCTCACCGGCGTGTCGTCCGCCAGCGGTTCATTCAGTGACGGCAATGCCGACAGCATGGCATCCGGCAGATCGTGCAGCGACACGGTAACGGTTTCCTGCCCAGGCTTTTTCGCCCATGCCGTCGCCACCGCATACTTCACCACATTTTTCAGCTCGCCGACGTTGCCGCGATAAACATATTGATTGAGGATCTGCAACAAACGCGGTTTGAGGATAAGCGTGGCCGAAAGTTTTTTCGCCTCCGTCCAGAAAAACAATAAGATCAGCGCCTCTTTTTCCTGGCGGCTACGGTGCTGGAGATCCGGCAGGTTGACCTGAATCGGGATGCGTCGCAAAAATGTCGTCAGAAAGGTACTGTGTATCTCTTCGGTCGTCGCAAATACCAGACGTACCGAAACCGGATGCCCCTGCGCGGTGTCGCCTACCCGATAAATTTCACCACGATCGAGCCAGGTAAAGAGCTTCTCCTGCCCTTCGGCGCTCAGCCGGTGGACTTCATCCAGAAATAACATGCCGCCGTCAGCCGCCTCGAACGCGCCCGGTCTGTCGCTCTGCGCGCCGGTAAACGCGCCCTTCACATAGCCAAAAAGATTCGCCGCCAGCAGTTCGGGATTGCTCGCATACTGGGCGCAATTAAAACTGATAAATGGCGCATCCGGCGACAGAAGCGCCTGGGCGATGGCATATTCGTGCATGAGCTGCGCCAGATAACTTTTCCCGGTGCCGCTTTCGCCGGTCATCAGTAGCGGCAGTCCGCCGTCGGGATAAAACAGCGCGGTTTTCAGTTGCTCAATCGGGCGCTTCAGGCTTTCGTTATGGCCAATCAACAGGGAAAAGTGATCGTCCGGCGCGCACTCCTGTTCCCCGTGCGCTAACAGCTCCGCGACGCTGGCGTATTCATTACGCGAAAGGGTAAAAAACTGTTGGCTAAATGCCTGCTTATGCAGGAAATAGACGGGACGGGTATTGATTTTGCAGAGCACGCCCTGCGCCACCAGTTGGTTCAGATAATGGCTGGCGGTATTGCGCTGCATATTAAAACGCTGCGCCAGATAGCGCGCGGTAAACACCTCACTGACATTTTCCGGATCAAAAAAATCCGTTTGGTTCATCAGGAAAGCAAGCAGGGCATCTTTGCGCATCGTATCCTCTCACGATTATCACATCAGCAATTATGATGCCGCGAAACAAGGCTATCCTGCCGTGCGTTCTCTCGCTTTATTCATTTTTTGTGGATCACCGCACACCTTCACTCAACGTTGGATTAGCGCGCGATATCAGAAAAGAGAGGAGGAAGCGGCGCACGGCCTCGCGTATGAATCACGCTGCGCCATGCGCCTGATGCTGGTTTAAAATCGGCCTGCGCGGACTGCCAGGCCTGGTAAGCGCTACACCATCAGGCAAAAGTGTGAACATCTCATCCGGCCTACGATCATCTGTAGGCCGACTGTTCACCATACGCCCTTAAAACGTTTCCCAATTATCGCTGCCGTCGGCCACAGCGGCCTTTGGTGACGACACGGCTGCCGGGGTTTTTACCGCAGCCACTTCACGCGCACGCTGCTGTTGCTGGTGAATACGGAACACCGCGACGGCCTGGGTCAGACGGCTGGCTTGCTCTTCCAGCGCCGCAGCCGCGGCGGCGGACTCTTCCACCAGCGAGGCGTTCTGCTGCGTTACGCGATCCATCTCCGCTACCGCCAGGCCCACCTGGTCGATACCACGGCTTTGCTCGTCAGACGCCGAGGCAATCTCGCCCATGATATCGGTCACGCGGGTCACTGCATTGACGATCTCATCCATGGTTTCACCGGCGCTTTCGACCAGCGTCGAACCTACATCAACACGGCTCACGGAATCCTCAATCAGACTCTTGATCTCCCGCGCTGCCTGCGCGCTCCGCTGGGCCAGATTACGGACTTCACCGGCCACCACCGCGAACCCGCGTCCCTGCTCGCCTGCGCGCGCCGCTTCTACCGCCGCATTCAGCGCCAGGATATTGGTCTGGAAAGCAATACCGTCGATTACGCTGATAATATCGGCGATTTTCTGCGAACTGGAGGCGATATCGCGCATTGTTTGTACGACGTTATCCACCACTTTGCCGCCTTTTTGCGCTGTTTCAGAGGCGCTCAATGCCAGGTGACTGGCCTGACGGGCGTTTTCGGCGTTCTGTTTCACGGTGGCGGTCAGTTGTTCCATACTGGCGGCGGTCTCTTCCAGAGACGCTGCCTGCTGCTCAGTACGGGAAGAGAGATCGTTGTTGCCCATCGCAATCTCGCTGGCACCGCTGTAAATGGCATTCGCGCCGTTACGTACATCGCCAACAGTACGCATCAGCTCACTTTGCATATGACGCAGGTTTTCAGCCAACTGCCCCATTTCGTTGGAGCCTTCCACGTCGATACGCTTCACCAGATCGCCGCTGGCGATATGACGAATGCTTTCAATCAGACGATTCATCGGGGCGATAAGCGACAGTTTGATGCCGAACCAGACGGCGATAATGACCACCAGAACGGCAATCAGCACACTGACCAGTACCCACATCGCCTGGTTGTAGGAACTGTTGTTATCCTCAACAGCAATATCGTACAGACGATCGTTTTGCTGCATATAGGCCATGTACTGCTTCTCAAAAGCGTCCTGATAGCTTTGAGTCGGTTGATCAAAAAACTCGTTAATCTTACCCGCGCCAAGAAGCTGAATAAGCTCCGCCAACGCGCCGTGGTAGATATCATAGGTTCGTTTGATCTCAAGGAAAGCCGCTTCACTCTGACGTGGATCGCGCGGTAACGCCTCATACTGCTCCCAGTTTTTTTCGGTCAGCTTCAGCGTATTGGTCGCCCCCTGCATCAGTTCAGCGACAGTTGCGCCGCTGCCAATATTGCTCTGGTCCATCATCCAGCGGATACCCGCGCGATTCAGGGTATTACGCGTTTGCAACAGCTCCACCCAGGTTGCATTCAGGGCAGACTGCTGCTGACGAATAGTTTGCAATACGGTGAAGTTTTCTTTGTCATTCTTCAGCGAGTTGAAGAACAGCCCGCCGGATGCCAGTTGTAAAAGGCCAAATAGCGCCAATACCAGCAGTAAGCTGGTAACAATTTTAATTCGCTTTAACATGTTTTCTCTTTCCGCTAGACAGATACAGAATTTTCGGCCTGGAAAGGGAAAACTTTATGGGATGCGCGCCATTAATATCACGATTAGCTCAGTGAAGTCGTTATGACGCCCCGCGCAACAAGGATCGTCCCATTTTATATCGTGATCTCAATCACATAAAATAGCCCACGCCCTCCTCCGCGAAACCGCTTACCGGTACGTCCGACCGCTTAAACCGCCATACAACCACTCACTGATTTACCTAACTTTACGCGCGCGATGATCTGGCAAGATCCTCTCAGCATAGCAGTCAATCTACCTCCTCAAACACGAACTCAATGTCCACCCAGCTTCGGCTGATAATTAAACTTACAACCAGGTTTTACTATGGATACGAAAAAGATATTCAAGCACATACCCTGGGTGATTCTCGGAATCATCGGTGCTTTCTGCCTCTCGGTCGTTGCCCTACGTCGGGGTGAACACGTGAGCGCCCTGTGGATCGTGGTCGCTTCCGTTTCCGTCTATCTGGTGGCTTACCGCTACTACAGCCTGTATATCGCCCAGAAGGTCATGAAACTCGACCCGACGCGCGCGACGCCGGCGGTCATCAATAACGACGGCCTGAACTACGTGCCGACTAACCGCTACGTGCTGTTTGGTCACCACTTCGCCGCCATCGCCGGCGCAGGTCCGCTGGTCGGGCCGGTATTGGCCGCGCAGATGGGCTATCTGCCGGGGACACTGTGGTTACTGGCGGGCGTGGTGCTCGCGGGCGCAGTGCAGGACTTTATGGTGCTGTTCATCTCTTCCCGCCGTAACGGCGCCTCTCTTGGCGAGATGATCAAAGAAGAGATGGGTACCGTTCCAGGCACCATCGCGCTGTTCGGCTGCTTCTTAATCATGATCATCATCCTCGCGGTGCTGGCATTAATCGTGGTTAAAGCGCTGGCCGAAAGCCCGTGGGGCGTCTTCACCGTCTGCTCCACGGTGCCGATTGCGCTGTTTATGGGCATCTACATGCGCTTCCTGCGTCCGGGACGCGTAGGCGAAGTCTCCGTTATTGGTATCGTGCTGCTGGTGGCGTCTATTTACTTCGGCGGCGTGATTGCCCACGACCCTTACTGGGGCCCGGCGCTGACCTTTAAAGACACCACCATTACCTTCGCGCTGATCGGCTACGCCTTTGTTTCCGCGCTGCTGCCGGTATGGCTGATCCTCGCCCCGCGCGACTATCTCGCCACCTTCCTGAAAATCGGCGTGATCGTCGGTCTGGCGCTGGGGATTGTGATCCTCAACCCGGAACTGAAAATGCCGGCATTGACGCAGTATGTCGACGGTACTGGCCCGCTGTGGAAAGGCGCTCTGTTCCCATTCCTGTTCATCACCATCGCCTGTGGCGCCGTCTCTGGCTTCCACGCGCTCATCTCTTCCGGTACCACGCCGAAACTGCTGGCCTGTGAGACCGATGCGCGTTTTATCGGCTACGGCGCGATGCTGATGGAGTCCTTTGTTGCGGTGATGGCGCTGGTGGCGGCCTCGATCATTGAACCGGGTCTCTACTTCGCGATGAACACCCCGCCGGCAGGTCTGGGCATTACCATGCCAAACCTGCACGAGATGGGCGGCGAGAACGCGCCGCTGATTATGGCGCAGTTGAAAGACGTTACCACACATGCAGCGGCAACCGTCAGCTCCTGGGGCTTTGTGATTTCCCCGGAACAAATCCTGCAAACTGCGAAAGATATCGGTGAACCGTCAGTATTGAACCGCGCAGGCGGCGCGCCAACGCTGGCAGTAGGTATCGCGCACGTGTTCCACAAAGTCCTGCCGATGGCGGATATGGGCTTCTGGTATCACTTCGGTATTCTGTTCGAAGCGCTGTTTATCCTGACCGCACTGGATGCGGGTACCCGTTCCGGCCGCTTTATGTTGCAGGATTTGCTGGGTAACTTCGTCCCGTTCCTGAAAAAAACCGATTCTCTGGTCGCGGGTATCATCGGTACCGCAGGCTGCGTCGGTTTGTGGGGCTATCTGCTGTATCAGGGCGTGGTCGACCCGCTGGGCGGCGTGAAGAGCCTGTGGCCGCTGTTCGGTATCTCTAACCAGATGCTGGCCGCCGTGGCACTGGTGTTGAGCACCGTGGTACTGATCAAAATGCAGCGCACCAAGTACATCTGGGTGACGGTGATCCCGGCGGTATGGCTGCTGATCTGCACCACCTGGGCACTGGGCCTGAAACTGTTCAGCGCCAACCCACAGATGGAGGGTTTCTTCTACATGGCAAACCTGTATAAAGAGAAGATTGCCAACGGCACCAACCTGACCGCGCAGCAGATTGCCAACATGAACCATATCGTGGTGAACAACTACACTAACGCTGGTTTGAGTATTCTGTTCCTGGTGGTGGTGTACAGTATTATCTTCTACGGTTTCACCACCTGGATGAAGGTACGCAACAGCGATAAACGTACCGATAAAGAAACCCCGTATGTGCCCGTGCCGGAAGGCGGCGTGAAGATCTCTTCACACCACTAAAACTGATGCCGGGTAGCGCACAGCGATCCCGGCTAGTGTAGGCCGGATAAGGCGCAAGCCGCCATCCGGCTTTATTCATTAACAGGACGGCAGAATGTTTGATACTTTAGGTCAGGCAAAAAAATATCTCGGCCAGGCGGCAAAAATGTTGATTGGTATTCCGGACTACGACAACTATGTCGAGCACATGAAAACTAATCATCCCGACAAGCCGTACATGACCTATGAAGAGTTCTTCCGCGAACGTCAGCAAGCACGTTACGGCGGCGATGGCAAAGGCGGTATGCGCTGTTGTTAATGGAGAGACTATGACCCCGATTGCAGTTACCCTACTTACCGGTTTTCTTGGTGCCGGCAAAACCACCCTACTACGCCATATCCTCAACGAACAACATGGTTTTAAAATTGCTGTTATCGAAAACGAATTTGGCGAAGTCTCCGTTGACGATCAACTGATTGGCGATCGCGCCACACAGATCAAAACCCTGACTAACGGCTGCATCTGCTGTACCCGCTCCAACGAGCTGGAAGATGCGCTATTAGACCTGCTCGACAGCCGCGACCGCGGCGATATTGCTTTCGACCGCCTGGTGATTGAATGCACCGGCATGGCTGACCCCGGCCCGATTATTCAGACCTTTTTCTCCCATGACGTATTATGCGAACGCTACCTGTTAGACGGCGTGATTGCGCTGGTCGACGCGGTGCACGCTAACGAGCAGATGAACCAGTTCACCATCGCCCAGTCGCAGATAGGCTACGCCGACCGCATTCTGTTGACCAAAACCGACGTGGCAGGCGACAGCGAGAAACTGCGCGAACGGCTGGCGCGTATCAATGCCCGCGCCCCGGTTTACACCGTGGTACACGGCGATATTGACCTGAGTCAGTTGTTTAATACCAGCGGCTTTATGCTGGAAGAGAACGTGCTGGCAAGCCAACCGCGTTTCCACTTTATTGCCGATAAACAGAACGATGTGTCGTCAATTGTGGTGGAACTGGATTACCCGGTGGATATCAGCGAGGTGTCGCGGGTGATGGAAAACCTGCTGCTGGAATCAGCGGATAAACTGCTGCGTTACAAAGGGATGCTGTGGATCGACGGCGAACCCAACCGTCTGCTGTTCCAGGGCGTGCAGCGTCTCTACAGCGCCGACTGGGACAGACCGTGGGGCGACGAAACGCCGCACAGCACGCTGGTATTTATCGGGATCCAGTTACCGGAAGACGAGATTAGAACGGCATTTGCGGGGTTAAGGAAGTAAACGGGCGCAGAAAAGCCGGGACCGCACAGGAGATTGTATGCCCCTTATCCGAGATATTCACCAACGCTTCTGGCGTCTGCCACAACTGCCGTGGCTGGAGCTACGTACCACCAGTGAAAGCCGTCAGGCCTATAAGCGCCACAGCCACCCGCAACTGTCGCTGGGCGCGATCATCGCCGGAGAAACCCGCTGCATCAGTAACGGGCAAGAGTATCTGTTACGCCCCGGCGAGCTGATCCTGATCCCCCCGCAATCTCCACACAGTTGTAACCCGCTCCACGAGCGACCACGCAGCTATCATATGCTGTATCTCGATGCGGACTGGTGCCTGACGCAACTTCCCCATTTGCCGGCGGATAGCCGCCTGCATACCACGCAGCCACAGTTGCAGGACCCGCAGCTTTTCCAGCTTTATCAGCAAATTGTGACGTCTATTACTCAGCAGCAAACCGCCGGACTTCCGGCGCTTATTATCCACCTGTTGCGCGCCCTGCCGCTACAAAGCGCCGACGCCGAACCGCCATGCGCCATCAGCCGCCAGTTGGTTGCCCGCTTAGTCAGCAACCTTCAGGAACCGCCGACGCTGGACACACTGGCGCAGGAGTTTGCGCTCCGTAAGGAGACTCTGATTCGCACTTTTAAGCAGGATACAGGCCTGACTCCTGTCAGCTTTACCAATATGGCCCGCATTGAATATGCCCGGCACCGATTGCGCGCCGGGGACGATATTGCCGATGTTGCCTATCAGACCGGTTTCGCCGATCAAAGTCATTTCCACAAAACCTTCGTCAGCTACACGGCGGCAACGCCGCGTCAGTACGCGCAGAACAGATCAATATCCGACAATAAATAGCGCATCCGCAGGTATAGGCTGGCCTCAGTATCATCACTGAGGTTACTATGGAACAGGTTACAACGTTATTTCCCCCGGCGTTTCCCGCACTGGCGCTGGCGCATTTTATGGCGCTGCTCAGCCCGGGCCCGGACTTCTTTTTGCTGGTCGGTTACGCCGTACGCTATCGGCTGCGCGGCAGCGTCGGGCTGTGCCTCGGCATTGCGGCGGGAAATGGGCTCTATATTCTGCTGGTGGTGATTGGGTCAGGGCTACTACGTCAGACGCCGCTGCTCTTTACCATCATCGAACTATTGGGTGCCGCCTACCTGCTATGGGTGGGCCGTCAACTGTTGAAAAGCCGCGCCGGGCCGCTGGAGTGGCGGTACGCCGCATCGGCATGTCCGTCACTGGCAAAACAACTATTACTGGGGCTAGGTTCATCGCTGTTGAATCCGAAAAATGCTCTGTTTTATCTGGCGCTAATGACCGCCCTGCTGGGCCCAAACGTGACCGTTACACAGCAGGCCATATGTGGAATCTGGATGACAAGCGTAGTGTTACTCTGGGATCTGCTGCTGATAACGCTTATCGCCCTGCCGCAAATTCAACGTCGCTTGGGTAATCTTGTCTGGAAAATTGAACGCGCCGCCGGCGGCATTCTGATCGCCTTTGGCTGCTGGATTGTGTGGCAGTTCATTACCAGTTAAATCGATGAGGGGCAGCTTTATACGGTGGTCAACGTTGCCCGGGCAGATGAATAGGGTCTGCATCATTCGAACCCTTTCCTTCTTATAATGCTGACGCCGCCATAAATTAACCTGCCCCAGAAACCAATAAAGCGACTAAATAGCCGCTTTATTCTCATCACCAAATATAATATCACCTCTCATCCAGCGGCTTATTTTCATTGATTTTCAGCTGGACTTTTCTTTTATTTACTGATGATATATCCAGGTATTTAGCACGGTGCGAGCGTGCGCCAACACGCCCGCACCGCTAATCACAATCCCTATTGAAAAGGAATAGAGACCATGACTACCCCGCATTCTATTGCAGAATCCACCGATCCAGAAGTCTTCCCGGCAAATAACCGTCATCTGACCGTGAGTTATGCGAGCAGCTACCCGGAATACACTCGTATTCCCGCCATTACCCTGAAAGGTCAGTGGCTGGAAGACGCCGGGTTTACCACCGGTACGCAGGTCGATGTGAGGGTGATGAACGGCTGTATTGTGCTGACGGCACAGCAGCCGCAACCAGAAGAAAGCGAGTTGATGCAGTCGCTGCGCCAGGTGAGCAAGCTATCGGCGCGTAAGCAAAAGCAGGTGCAGGCGTTTATCGACGTGATGGCAGGTTCTAAGTAAACGCATAAAATAAGCTGGCAAAGAACCCTTGCCAGCTTTAATTATAATTCATATCAATGAGTGAAGGAAAATCATGCGGCTAAAAGTAAAAGAAAACATTACGCTTTGGAGAAGTGAAGGTTTAATTGCTTATGTCGCCCTTGGATTTCTATGTACTTTTTTTATGGAGGTCAACGCTCTATTACCATACTATCTTCAGCAAAGTATATTTTTCGAAACGCTGATGAGCTACATGGCCTTCAATACGTTATTTTCGCTTGCTTTATCTGAGATTTTTTTTGCGATGTTGGTAGTGATTTGTCATAACACTAAACTGGAAAAGCTCACAAATAGTATTTTGCAAGAGTTGCATAAAAGAATTATGCAAGGTTCTTTCATTATATCCTTCTTATGCTTCGGAATATTTCTATTTTGTGTGATGGCATTCTGTATTGGTTCGCTAACAATAAATAATAATTACTATGGGAAACATGTCATAAATTTCGCTTACCCATTTGTTTTATTTCTATCTTTTCCTTATCTTATACATAAGGGTATAACAATCCTGTGTACTCTATTAAAAGCATTTCCCAAAGGCAAAATTCATGCAGCAATAATAATATTACTGATAATTGCAGCCGCGATTATTATCCCTAGCATGTTTAACAAAAAAGAAAAAATGACTATAACCATTGATAAGGAAAAATATCATGCGATTGAGCAAAAAACTAAGGTAAAACCAGAAAAATATATTGAGAAAAAGATTAATGATATTAATATTAATGATATAAAATAGTGAGCATGCATAACATAAGGGCATAGTAATATATCATAAAATCCTTTAACTACTATTGCCCTTGAATAGATCCACTATTCCACATCCTTCCTTTCCAACCCAATATCCTTTAACTGCTCGTCACTCATTCGTCGCAGCGCCTGACAGGCCCACTTACGCAGCCACCACCTTTTTAGCGCCCGTCTGAGCTGCACAAAGCCAATGAATGGTTGTCTGGGGCGGTTCTCGTAAAATTCCATACCGGCCTCCGCATAGAACAGAAAATGCGGGCATCATGAATGTCTGTACAAACAATATCGGGATAAAAAGCACGGTTAGTGCAACGTGGATAAATAAGGAGGGCGATTGAAGGTGTTTTGTTCGCTTATTTCGTTCTGATTTAAGATCCGCGTCCTTCGCTGCAAAAAAGCCAGGCCCCTCCCGTTTTCAGAGGGGCAACAGGGATTAGCAGCGCACCACTACCAGCTTCTGGTTCACAAACTCCTTAATCCCCAGATCCGATAGCTCGCGTCCGAAGCCCGAACGCTTAACGCCGCCGAACGGCAGCTCCGCTGCGGTGTCGGTCAGCCAGTTGATATAAACCATCCCGGTTTCAATCCGGGAGGCCATGCGTTTAGCACGCTCAATATCCTGACTAAACACCGCACCGCCCAGGCCGTAGTGGGAATCGTTGGCGAGTTTTACCGCCTCGTCATCGTCTTTCACCACATACATCTGCGCCACCGGGCCGAAGAACTCTTCAAAGTACGCCGGGTTGTCACGCGTAATGTGGGTCAGAATGGTCAGCTCAAAGAAGTTGCCTTTGCTTTCCAGCGGCTTGCCACCAACGTGCAGCGTCGCGCCATTTTTCACCGCTTCCTCGACCTGTCTGGTCAATGTTTCCAGCGCATCTTTCGACGACAGCGGCCCCAGTTCGGTAGAAGCGTCCATCTGATCCCCCACCTTCACCTTCCTGAACGCCTCGGTGAACTGGCTGAGGAATTGATCGGCGATTTTCTCATGCAGGATAAAGCGCTTCGCCGCCGTACATACCTGCCCCGCATTAGTGAGCCGTGCCTGCACGCCAATTTTCACCGCTTTCTCAAGATCGGCATCGTCCAGCACGACGAACACATCGTTCCCGCCCAGTTCCAGCGTCGATTTTTTAATGTGCTTCGCCGCCTGTGCCGCCACGGCGCTCCCCGCTTTTTCAGATCCGGTCAGCGCCGCGCCCTGCACGCGCGGGTCGGCGATGATATTCGACACCTGATCGGAGGAAATAAACAGGTTGGTCCATGCGCCTTCCGGCGCGCCGGCTTCACGCACCAGATGGGCAAATGTCTCGGCGCAGTGCGGTACGATGCTGGCATGTTTCGCCAGCACCGGGTTACCAGCGGCCAGGTTCGGCGCCAGCACACGCATCAACTGATAGTACGGGAAGTTCCACGGCTCAACAGCCATGATGACGCCAATCGGATGATGTTCTACCCACGCGTCGCCAAACTCGGTTTTATAAGGCACCGGGGCAAGAAACTGCTTCGCGTTATCCGCATAATAGCGAGCGATCTGCGCGCACAGTTTGACTTCGCCACGGCTCTGCTCGATGAGCTTGCCCATCTCCTGGCTGGCGATTTTTGCCAGTTCTTCAACACGGCTGTCGATCAAGTCAGCCAGCTTATGCAGTACCGGCAGACGTTGGTCAATCTCTCCTTTGGACCAGTCGGAGTGATAGAGCGCGTCAGCTTTTTGCAGCGCGGCTTCAATATCCGCGTCCGTGTGCGGGGGGTACTCTTTAATGAGCTGATTATTGGCAGGATTCACTGTCTGGTAAGCCATATCACATGTCTCCTTGTTATCGTCATTAAGGCAGCCGTAAATGCCGCTCAGAACAATAAGGGTAGTAGAGATGGCTGGCGCTATCGGTAAAGTTCGGTATATTCGTGCGGTTATCAACGATAATTATAGAGCGCGTTGCCCAGCGGGCACCGTGCCTGCAACATTCAGACAGGAACCGCGTTAGTGACTAACATCCTGAAGCTCTTCAGCCGTAAGGCCGGTGAACCGCTGGACAGTCTCGCGGTCAAGTCCGTCCGCCAGCATCTGTCTGGCGATACGCAATGCGGCAACATGCTGACCTTTTTCCAGCCCTTTTTCTAATCCTTGACCCGTCCTGAATAGCGTTGACACGTTCCAGACTTAAATCCGGAGAACGTAATGATGACTGAGTTCAAACGCCC